>JALYJX010000095.1:0-9496 GCA_030775065.1 Gemmatimonadota bacterium
GAACACCGCCCTGCGCCATGTGAGCTTTCCCGCCCCCTCGCCCCCCGGCGGCTTCAGCAATTTCCTTGAGAATGCTATCCGCTCTTATGCCTCGCTCGCGCAAATCATCCGTCACGACGCAGAGGAGGTTGTGCTTTCCGTTGATCTCCGCAGCAAGTACTGCGACGCCGCTGCCGAGACGGTCGCGAATTGCATCGGCGAGAGCGCCGAATGTCCTGGTGTCCGGAGCCGCTACGCGTTCAGCGACGACTGTTATTCCTTTTACGTCTCGGGCGCTTTCCACGAGGCGCTCGACCTCGCCACCACCGCCACTGCGCATCGCCTGATCCATAAGCCTCTCGAGTGAGCGCTTCTCCTCGACGAGTGACTGGACGCGACGAACGACGTTTTCCGGCGTGGTGCGCAGTACGTCCGCAACCTCGTCGAGAGCCCTGGCCGTTTCATTCAGCCGGCCGTAGGCCTTTGGTCCGGTGACGGCCTCGATCCGGCGAACTCCGGCCGCAACGCCGGATTCCGCAACGATTCGGAACAGCCCGATTTCCGAAGTATTCCTCACGTGAGTTCCGCCACACAACTCGGCGGAGACGCCGGGAATGCTCACAACACGAACGACATCGCCGTACTTCTCGCCAAAGAGCGCCATTGCGCCCGACGAGAGCGCTTCACTGTAACTCTGTTGCGCGATGTCCAGCGGAATCGCATTGAAGACTTCGCGGTTCACGATCTCTTCAACGCGCGCAATCTCGCCGTCGGACATCGGCCCGTGGTGGGTAAAATCAAACCGCAGTCTGTCAGGAGCGACGAGGGAGCCCGCCTGATGCACGTGCTCACCGAGCACATCCCTCAGCGCCGCGTGCAGCAGATGGGTCGCAGTATGATTTCTTTCAGTGTCGAGCCGCTTGTCGCGAGGGACCGCTGCATGTGCGTGGCCAAGCTTGACTTCGCCCTCCACTTCGCCAACCACGGCAACCTGGCCATCGACTTTCCGCACCTCTTCCACGTCGAGCCTCCAGCCTTCTCCTGTGATTGTGCCGGTGTCCGAGACCTGTCCGCCGGATTCGGCATAGAACGGAGTCTCTTTCAACATCACCGCGACGCGGCCATCGGCGAGCTTCGCGTAATCGATTACGGAGGTCTCGGTCTCGATGCGATCGTATCCGACGAAGGCCACCGCTCCGGCATTTCTCGCCGTGCCGACGCGCCTGGATTCGCCGTCTCCGCCCGCGCGGCTCTCGCTTCCCCCATCCGCGTGCCACGTCGCGCTCATGAGATCGTCTGCCGAGACGCCGATTTTCCGAGACCTGCGCTCCTCCTGCGACTGCGTCCGTTGTGCGGCAAGAGCCTGCTCGAAGCCGGCAATGTCAACGGTGTAGCCGCGCTCGCGCGCCATCAGCTCTGTGAGGTCGATCGGAAAACCAAAAGTGTCATACAGCCGGAACGCATCCTCGCCGGATATCGTTCCGCGAATGATGTCCGAGCCCTGAGTCGTCTCGGGCGGCGCGATCTCGTCGAACCTCCGCATACCGCCGTCGATCGTCGCGAGAAAACGCTGCTCCTCGGCCAGCGTCGTATCGATGATGTGTTTCCGGCGCTGCCATAGCTCCTGATAGACATCACCCATGAGCTCAATCACGCGCTCGACGATTTGCGCCAGCATTGGCGTCGAGCGGCCGAGGAGCCATCCGTGACGAACTCCGCGGCGGAGAATTCTCCGCAGCACATAACCGCGTCCTTCGTTTGACGGGAATACTCCGTCGGCAAGTAAGAATGCGACGGCACGCCCGTGATCCGCGATTACGCGGAAAGACGCGGGGTCAACCAGTACGCGGTTGTCGTTTTGGACCGCGGCAGAATAGTCTGCGCGGTGCGGCCCCGAGGTGAACTGGTGCCAATACGGCTCGTTCGAGTCCTTGCCGCGGTACGGAATCCCCGTTGCCTTCTCGACACGCTCGATGAGCGGCCTGAACAGATCCGTGTGGTAGTTGTTGTTCACCCGCTGGACAATGGCGCTGGTGCGATCCAACCCCAGCCCGGTGTCCACCGAAGGCTTCGGGAGCGGGACAAGCGTGCCGTCCGGCTGCTTGTCGAATTGCATGAACACGAGATTCCAGAATTCCAGGAATCTCCCGGCTTCAGTGCCTTCGATGAATGCGTCCTTCGAGAACTCCTTGCGATCGCGCTCCGTCCACTCTCCCGTTGCACCGTCGGGGAAGCGGTAATCATCGGTGACATGAGCCAGATCCGTGAAGATTTCCGAGCAAGGCCCGCATGGGCCGGTATCCGCCATCTGCCAGAAGTTGTCGTGCGCGCCGAGCCCGTAGATGCGCGAGTCAGGCAGTCCTGCGATCTCCCGCCACAGCGCCCGCGCCTCTTCGTCCTCGTGAAACACGGACACCCGCAGGTGTCGCGGATCGAGCTTCAGATCCTCGGTCAGAAACTCCCACGCGAATCTGATAGCGTCGCGCTTGAAGTAGTCTCCGAAGGAGAAATTCCCGAGCATCTCGAAGAAGGTGTGATGCCGGGCAGTGTGGCCTACCTGCTCGAGATCGTTGTGCTTGCCTCCAGCTCGAACGCATTTCTGCGAAGTCGCTGCGCGCCTTCCGAAGGCGGGGTTCTCGTGGCCGAGGAAAACCTTCTTGTACTGAACCATGCCCGCGTTCGCGAACAGCAGCGTCGGGTCGTCCTTCGGGACGAGCGGTCCACTCGGCTGCACCGAGTGGCCGTGGCGCTCGAAATAGTCCAGGAACCGCTGTCTGATCTCCGCCGCTTGCATGGAGGTAATATACGCGGCGCCCTAGTCGGCCCTCATCACCTTCTTCATCACCACGTTGATCTCGTCGACGTCGTAGCCGCGGCGGGCGAGGTGCGCATACAGCCTGCGTTTTACGACCGGCGGCTCGAGCCCCGAGAGCGAAACCAGTTTCTTGCGGGCATCCTTCTCGATTACCTTGGCGAGATCGACAGACTCCTCAGCGACAACCGATTCAATTGCTGCGTCGGCGATTTCGCTTCCGATGCCCCGCTGGAATAGCTGTTGTCGGATACGGCGGCGGGAAGATCCCCGGCCCAGCAATCGGCCGCGGGCGAATTGCGCAGCGTATCGATTATCGTCGAGGATCCCGTTGGCCAGCAGGCGCTCGATCGTCGCATCGACGTCCGTCGGCGCGAATCCTATTTGCGCAAGCTTGCGCTTCAGATTTCGCGCGGTGTAGGGCCGCGCTGTCAGAAGATTCAGCGCTGCTTCATAGGCCGATGCGGACAAATTCCGTTACCGTTTACCCGTTACCCCGTTACCCGCTGCCCGTACCCGTTGGCCGTTCTGCGCCTGCCGCAGGTCCGCCTGCCGTTACGCGTATCCCGTAACTGGTACCTGTAACGTGTGACGGCTAACGGGGAACGGCTTACCGGAAACAGCCAACAGGTACGGGTGACAGGTAACGGGGTGAGGGCTGACCCGATGTAAAAATGGGGGCCGAGTGGGGGTGCGTATGGCGGATGAACACCGGGCCCCGCCACTCGGAACACTCACTCGACCCCGAAACCGCTACTCTTCCGACGCCTCAACCTCGGTCTCACCAACCGGCGGACGAATGCCGAGTACCGTCTTCACTTTCTCTTCCACTTCGGCGAGCAGTACCGGATTGTCCTTGAGGTACATCTTTGCATTCTCACGGCCTTGGCCGATGCGCTGCGAGCCGTAGCTGTACCACGCGCCGGACTTGTCGATTATTCCAGATTCAGCCGCGATATCCAGCACCAGCGAAGCGTGGCTGATCCCCTCGGAGTACATGATGTCGAATTCCGCCTGCTTGAATGGCGGCGCGACCTTGTTCTTCACAACCTTCACGCGGACGTGCGAGCCGATGACGTCCTCCTTCTCCTTCACCGCGCCGATCCGGCGGATGTCGAGACGGACCGACGCGTAGAACTTGAGCGCCCTTCCGCCGGTGGTCGTCTCCGGATTGCCGAACATCACGCCGATCTTCTCGCGCAGCTGGTTGATGAAGATGACCGACGTCCTGGAACGGGCGATTGCACCGGTGAGCTTGCGAAGCGCCTGACTCATCAGCCTCGCCTGGAGTCCCATGTGCGAGTCACCCATGTCACCCTCGATCTCTGCGCGAGGCACCAGCGCAGCGACCGAGTCGATCACCACCACGTCGACGGCCCCCGAGCGAACGAGGATCTCACAGATCTCCATCGCCTGCTCACCCGTGTCCGGCTGAGACACGAGGAGGTTGTCGACATCCACACCCAGCTTCTGCGCGTAGTCGGTGTCGAGCGCATGCTCGGCATCGATATATGCGGCCACGCCGCCGGCGCGCTGCGCGTTGGCGACGACGTGCAGGCAGAGCGTAGTCTTTCCACTCGACTCGGGGCCGTAGACCTCGGTTACTCGACCGCGCGGAATGCCGCCGACTCCGATCGCCGCGTCGAGATTTATCGCTCCTGTCGGAATTGCATCGACGCGAACGCGCGAGTCCGAGCCCATCTTCATGATCGAACCCTTGCCGCAGTTCTTTTCGATCTGCGCGATCGCCAGGTTCAACGCCTTTTTTTTGTCTTCGCCCATTACCGACACGGCCATCTCGCTCACCCCATGGTTGACGTTGAACATCTCTGGATAGCGGCTCCGCGGGGGTCGCGCGGGATGCGGAAAGTCGCTCGAAAACCCCTTCGGACGCTACCCGAATAAAATACGAAGGTCCCACCGATATCTCAAGCTTTACCTCACGGCAAAAGCGTTCTCGATATGCACCACCTCGGGTTGCAGCCCGCCGAAGACGACGCCCACGACATCAAACCGATAGACGTCTCCAGAGCGGTGGAAGCGACTCATCCAGTCGCGCGCCGCTTTTGCCATTTCCCTCTGCTTTCGCCAATGCACGGCGCCCAACGGGCCACCGTATGCGCTTGAAAGCCGGGTCTTGACCTCGACGAAGGCGACAACCCTTTCCTGCCCAGCTCCAGGCAGCTCCGCCACGAGATCGATGTCACGGTGCCCGCTCCGAAACCGCCGATCGACGATCGTCCAGCCTCGTGACACGAGCCAGCGTTCCGCAGCTCGCTCGCCGCGCTCTCCCAGGATCTGACGTGTTGCGAGCATGGGGAGGAACGTAGTGAGGCAGGTGCAAGAGGAAGGCACCCGTTCAACACGCCGGTAATCGATTTGCCGCAGATACATTGCGGCAGACGAAGCCTTTATCTGGGCCCGCAGATCCTGTCGAGGTCGTCGAGGCCGGCCAGAACGTCCCGAGGCTTCGAGCCATCTGGGGGCCCGAGTATTCCGGCGGCGTGCAGCTGGTCGATAATTCGGGCGGCACGGCCGTAGCCGACTTTGAGTCGCCGCTGAAGCAGCGATGTCGAGCCCTGCTGATGCTGGATCACGATTTCTGCCGCTTCACGGAACAACTTGTCGCGATCGCCTTCGCTGGCATCGTCTCCGTCGCCAATGCCTGATTCCTCCGCTTCCTTCTGTCGAATTCGCGCGATGATGTCCTCCTCCGGCCGTTCCTCGAGGAACAGCCCCTGAGCCTCGGCCATCGCCTTGCGTCGCTCTCTGCGCTCGTTGTACCAGTCGGTGATTCTTTCCGTGTCTTCGCTCGAGATGTACGCGCCCTGCAACCGCGAAGGCTCCGATTTGCCTGGCGGAACGAACAACATGTCGCCGTTCCCGAGGAGAGCTTCCGCTCCCATCCCGTCGAGAATCGTTCGACTGTCTATCTGCGAAGCGACCCTGAATGCGATGCGGCTGGCGAAGTTCGCCTTGATCAGACCAGTGAGGACATTCACACTCGGGCGCTGCGTCGCGAGTATGATGTGGATGCCGATCGCGCGGGCCTTCTGTGCAAGCATCGCCAGCGGAGTTTCGACTTCGGCTTGAACGGTCATCATCAGGTCGGCAAGCTCGTCGATGATGAGCACGATGTAGGGCAGGATCCCAGCGGTGTATTCCGTGTTCTCGAACGCGACATCGGGCCGCTTCGGCAATTGAAGCTTCGCGCCTTCCTGAACTTTACGATTGAAATCCTGGATGTTCCGCGCACCGTTCGCCGCCATCAACTCGTAACGCTCCTGCATCTCGAGCACGGCCCACTTGAGCACCGCTGCAGCGTCGCGGTTGTCCGTCACGACCTTGTGCCTCAAATGCGGCAGCACGTTGTAAACAGAGAGCTCCACCATCTTCGGGTCGACCATCAGGAAGCGCAGCGTCTTCGGCGTGTGCCGGAAGATCAGACTCGTAATGAGCGTGTTGATGCAGACGGACTTTCCCGACCCGGTCGCTCCCGCAATCAGCAGGTGCGGCATCTTCGCGAGGTCCTCGATCACGGGACGACCCTGCAGGTCCTTGCCGATTGCGATGGGAAGTGCCGCGCGCTTCTCACGCCATTCACGGGTTTCCATCAGCTCGCGGAACGGTACGACTTCCGGCGTCGGATTCGGCACTTCGACTCCAACCGCACCCTTCCCCGGAATTGGTGCGACGATCCTGATGCTCTGCGCTCGCATTGCGAGAGCGAGATCGTCTGCAAGCGAGGCGAACTGACGGACCTTGACCCCCGCAGCAGGCGTGATCTCGAATTGCGTCACCACCGGCCCCGTAGTGCGGCCGACGAGATCGCCCTCGACGCGGAATGTTCGAAGCGCGTCCATCAGCTTCACGCCCATCGCGTCGAGCGCCCGGTTGTCGACTTCCGGATTCCGGCCCGGCGGCAAGGCGAGCAGCTCCGCCGACGGTCGTTCATCGTCGTCTTCGTCGCCGGCAGCGACGCCAGCGGCATCGATCTCCGCGGCTATCCTGTCGGCGTGCTCATTCGCGATGTCTGCCCTTGTCTTTTTCTTCTTCTTGTCACCGCGCGCCGAATCGTCGCGCTCGACTGGCGCACTCTCGCGACCAGGCTGCAGGCTGAGGTCGACTGCCGGCATCTCCTCCGGAGTCGGCTCGGGCGGTCGAGCTGGGCGCGCGGCACGTGAGCCCGGCCCCTGGAGAAGTCTCTCCTCCTCGACCGCCGAGTCCTCGCCAGCGGTTCCTGCTGCGCGCGGCGTCCTGCTCACGAGAGCGCGAACAGGATTCCAGGAAAGCGTTGCAGCCATCAGTGCACTGAAAGCAAGGAGCAGAATGATCCACGCTCCCGCGTTGCCCGCAAACTGAAGGAGATAGAAAGCGACGAAGCTTCCCCAGACTCCTGATAAGCCTGTTGCTTCACGAAGCCCGCCCTCTCCCAGCCCGAGCACGATCGGCAGCAGCACCACGACGCCGAGAAGGAACACCATCCATGACCTGTCCGTGCGATGGTCCAGTCTGCCGAACAGGCGGAGTGCGTGCGCGGCCGGCGCGAGCGGAAGCATTGCGGCGGCAGGCCATCCGAGCGTGTTGGCAAGAGGGAGGGCGAGGAGATCCCCGACCCAGCCGAAAGCGCTTCGAACGTCGGCGCGACCGCCGAGAAGTCTGACACCTTCGGCGGTGAGCGCGCCGGCAAGGAACAGCGCGAACAGCAGCAGCACGATGCCCGCGAGCTCGCGCCTCAGGGCCGAGCCGGGCGCGGCCTTACCGTTCGCGGTCGGGTCCGAGTCGAGTGATTTGTCGGTCCTGATAGATGGGGACCACAGGCTGCGAATCCAGTTGAGCGCAGAGCTCGAGGTCGTCCCCGAAGCCTGCTTCGGCGAGCGCTTGCCCGTGGGACGAGTCCCGGAAGATCTTCGCGATGTTGTCGCCATATTTTCGATCGATGATCTCGCAAGCGCACGCCGCATCATTGAGCACGACGGAAGACGGGTTGCGCCGGGAAAGGGAGCGAACGTATCGGCCCGCACACGCGGCATCCTCGAGACTAAAATGTCCCTCGTCGCCCGCACATACAATCGCTACGTCATTGTCTGATCGAACTGCGGTCCCGAGCATGGCCGCGACCGCCGCGTGATTCACATACGAAGCGATGACGACGTCCCGAGCCCCGATCAGCCCCGTCAGCGCACGCGTTCCGTTCGTGGTAGTAAGCATTATGGTCTTTCCGCCTACTGCCGCACGCGTGAATGACGCCGGCGAGTTCCCGGCATCGAATCCCGCAATCGCGTGCATCTTCTGCTCGCCGGCGAGCATCACCTCAGAGCGGTCGAACTGCCTCGAATGAATGATCGCGAGGTCGGCGCTTTCCAGCGGAACGACGCTCCGCGCTCCGTTGGCCAGCGCCGTCGCGATGGTCGTCGATGCGCGGAGCACGTCGATTACAGCGACCACGTGCCCCAGTACCGCTCCCGGAGAAAGCTCGATCGGCGACAGAAAGACGCGCAGCTTCACTACGCCGGCTCCCGGAGCAGATGAGCCTCTCGCTCGAGGAACTTCGTGTCGACGTCGCCCGCCTGAAAGTGCGGATCGGCCATCACGCGGGCCAGAAACGGAATCGTCGTCGTCACGCCTTCGATGATGAAGCTCTCGAGCGCAACCTGCATTCGCCGAAGCGCCTCGGGGCGATCCCTCCCCTGACAGATCAATTTCGCCAGGAGTGAGTCATAATACGGCGGCACAGTGTAGCCGGTGTAGACGTGAGTGTCGAGCCGGACGCCTGGCCCGCCCGGAGGATGAAACACATCGATGCGCCCCGGCGAGGGCTGAAAATTGCGCGCAGGATCCTCTGCATTCACGCGACACTCGATGACATGCCCGCGCAGCGCCGGCGGCTCACTGACCGAGAGCTTTTCACCTGCGGCAACCCGTATCTGCTCCTTCACCAGATCAACGCCGGTGAGCATTTCCGTCACCGGGTGCTCGACCTGGATTCGCGTGTTCATTTCCATGAAATAGAAATTCCCGTCGGCGTTGAGCAGCATCTCGACGGTCCCGGCTCCCACGTAGTCGATCGCCTTCGCTCCCCTCACGGCCGCGTCTCCCATGCGCTCGCGCAGATCGGGCGTGACAGCCGGGCTCGGAGCTTCCTCGATCAGTTTCTGATGGCGCCGCTGCACGGAGCAATCCCGCTCGCCGAGGTGAATGACGTTGCCGTGCCTGTCGCCCATGATCTGAAACTCGACGTGGCGCGGACGCTCGAGGTATTTCTCGACATACACGTCGCCACTCCCGAACGCGGATAATGCTTCGGACCGGGCAAGCTGAAAGGAGCGTGTGAAATCCTCAGGCTCCGCGGCAACTCGCATGCCCTTCCCACCGCCTCCGGCGGCGGCCTTGATGATCACCGGAAATCCGATTGCCCGCGCAAACTCCAGAGCCTCGTCGGCGTCCTCCACGGGACCGGGAGTGCCGGGAATGATGGGGACGTCGACGCGAGCCATTGCATTCCGCGCGGCAGCCTTGTCGCCCATCACTCTTATCTGCTCGGCTGTGGGGCCGATGAAAGCGATGTTGCTCGCGGCGCACGTCTCGGCAAACTCCGCGTTCTCGGCGAGAAATCCGTAGCCGGGGTGTATCGCGTCGGCGCCGGCGATCTCCGCGGCGGCGATGATTCGCGGAATCTTCAGGTACGAATCGCGGGCTGGAGCA
>JALYJX010000095.1:9506-10833 GCA_030775065.1 Gemmatimonadota bacterium
GTGCAGGGCCGATGCAGACGTCGTCATCCGCGAAGCGAACGTGGAGGGACTCTCTGTCAGCCTCCGAGTAAACAGCTACCGTCTGTATCCCAAGCTCGCGGCACGCGCGAATGACTCGAAGCGCGATCTCACCGCGATTCGCGATCAGGATCTTCTTGAACATTTCAAGCTGTGGATCAGCTTCTCACTTCCTGGTTCAGATGCTCCCACTTGGAGTCGCTGGCGCTCGCGATTCCCTGCACGCGCAGCGCGAATTCGCTCGGATTGGTCGCCGAGTACATCGCATTTTCGTACGATATGACGTCTTTCGTGTACCAGTTCATCAATGACTGGTCGAAGCTCTGCATTCCATACTGAACGGTTCCGTCGGCAATCAGCTCGGGGATGTCCAGCGTCTTCGACACGTCGCGGATGTTGTCCCTGACCGCCGCTGTATTGACCAGCACCTCTACTGCAGGGACCCGGCCCCGCCTGTCTGCGCGAGGAATCAATCGCAGCGAGATCACCGCCTCGAGCGCGCTCGCCAGTAGAAAGCGCACCTCGGACTGTTGATCGGGCGGATAGAACGAGAGGATGCGGTTGATCGTCTGCGTGGCGTCGGTCGTGTGCAGCGTCGAGAAAACCAGGTGCCCCGTATCAGCGGCCTTCATCGCGGTGTCGAGCGTCGCGAAATCGCGAATCTCGCCCACCAGCAGTACATCGGGATCCTGACGCAGCACCCGCCGCAGAGCCTGCTCGAAGCTGCCGGTATCCGTTCCCACCTCGCGCTGACTGATGCGGGACTTGTTGTCCCGGTGCAGAAACTCGATCGGATCCTCGATCGTGATGATGTTGGCGGAGCGATTCTGATTGATGTACTGAATCATCGCCGCAAGGGCGGTGGATTTTCCCGAGCCTGTGATCCCGGTTACCAGAACGAGGCCGCGGGGCTTCAGCGAGATCTGCTCGACGATCGGCGGAAGGTTCAGCTCGGCGATGGTATGCGCCTGCAGCGGAACCACACGAAACGCGTAGGCGATCGTGCCGCGCTGCTGAAAGGCGTTTACGCGAAAGCGGCCGATTCCCGGAACTCCGAGAGCGAAATCAGCCTCTTTCATCTCCGAGAACTCGCGCTGACGCTTTGGAGGCATGATCTGGTCCGACAGAGCCTTCATGTCGTCGGATCGGAGCGGCGACATTGGCAGGCTCCTCAGATCGCCGTCGACGCGAAGCGTCGGCGCGCAGCCTACCTTCAGGTGAAGGTCCGACGCGTTCTGCTCGAGCATCTGACGAAGCACGCCGCGATAATCGAATCCGGATCCAACCGCTTCGGTGCCGCCGTCAGGGG
>JALYJX010000096.1:0-6193 GCA_030775065.1 Gemmatimonadota bacterium
CAAGACAGGTAGATCTTCGCCGCGTGTCGGAAGTGCTCGTCGTTGTCGACCGCCTCGCTGTTGCCGCGGCGATGTCGGGGCGACTCAGCGACGCCATCGCCACCGCTTTTCGTGACGGTGACGGCGAATGCGTCGTGATTCAGGCCGATGGTGGTGACCGGCTGCTTTTCACCGAGCGGTTCGAGTGCGCATATGATCACACGCGCGCGCCAGCGCCCTCACCTCAGCTTTTCTCCTTCAACAATCCTCGCGGCGCCTGTCCTACGTGCAATGGATTCGGGGCAGTCCTCGAGTACGATCTGTCTGTCATAGTGCCACAGCTCGAGCGTACGCTCCGGGAAGGTGCAATCGATCCATGGACCAAGCCACGCTACGACAACAAGCGTCGGGCGCTCGCCGAGTTCGCGCGGCGCGAGCGAATCTCGATGGACGTTCCATGGACCGCGTTGTCGGACGCGCAGAAAGAGCTCCTCCTCCGAAAACGCTCGCGTGGCTACAAGGGAATCATCCCATTTCTTCAGGATCTCGAGGCAAAACGGTACAAGCAGTACATCAGGATCTTTTTGCGACAGTATCAGACTGCGCAGGAATGCCCGACGTGCCGCGGCACGAAGCTGAAACCAGAAGCGCTGAATGTCCGGGTTGCCGGGCTCACAATCGCCGAAGTGGCCGAGATACCGGTCGGTGAGCTCTGCAAATGGCTCGATGGGTTGCAGCTGGCGCCGTTTGAGCAGCAGGTCGCGGAAACCATTCTCCGCGAGGCTTGCGAGCGCGTGCGGTTTCTTCGCGACGTGGGCCTCGACTACCTCTCGATGAATCGCGGAACGCGCACACTCTCCGGAGGAGAGGCACAGCGCATAGGGCTCGCGAATTCACTTGGCTCCCAGCTCGTGGACACCTTGTATGTTCTCGATGAGCCGTCGATTGGTCTGCATCCCCGTGACATGGGGCGCCTTCTCAAGCTGCTCCATCGACTGCGAGATACGGGAAACACCGTTCTCGTTGTCGAGCACGATCCCGCCGCGATAGGAGCCGCGGACTTCATGGTGGAGCTCGGTCCGGGCAGCGGCGAGCTCGGCGGCTGTGTGGTGTTCGCCGGCCCGATGTCGCGCATCGACGAGAGTCCGCTCACCGGCGAGTACCTGAGCGGGAAGCGTGAGATCCCCGTTCCCGTCGAGCGCCGACGCATCGGTCCGCGCTGGATCACGCTGACGGGAGCGCGCGAGCACAACCTTCAGGGTGCAGACGTGCGCATTCCGATTGGCGCGCTCACAGTCGTCACCGGCGTTTCCGGATCGGGTAAGAGCACCCTCGTGCACGACGTTCTCTACCGTGCTCTCGAGACACATCTCACCGGCGAAAGCTCGGCCAAGCGCCACCTCGGCGAAGCTGTGGGGCAGTACGACACGCTCACCGGATACGAGGCTATCGAGGAGGTTGTGATGATCGACCAGAGCCCAATCGGTCGCTCGCCTCGCTCGAATCCCGTGACATATATCCGGGCGTTCGATCAGATCAGGTCCCTCTTCGCGGATGCGCCTCTCGCGAGGCAGCGCAAGTACACGCCGGGGACATTCAGCTTCAACGTGGTGGGAGGTCGCTGCGAGGAGTGCGAGGGCGCGGGTTCGCTCGAGGTCGAGATGGTTTTCATGGCAGACGTCCACGTACCGTGCGACGCGTGTGGCGGAAAGCGATTTCAGCCGGAAGTGCTCGACGTCCGAATTCGCGGAAAGAGCATCGCGGAAGTTCTGGAGCTGACCGTCGATCAGGCCATTCGGTTCTTTCCGCGGGAGGAAAAGCTCGGCCAGGCTCTCTGGCAGCTGCAGCAGGTGGGACTTGGGTATCTCCGCCTCGGACAGCCGGCTACGACGCTGTCCGGAGGCGAGGCACAGCGCATCAAGATTGCGCGAGAGCTGACGGCAGCCGGCAAGAGAACGGGACGGAAGCTCTACATCATGGACGAGCCCACCACGGGTCTCCATCTGGACGACATCCGCAAGCTCTCCGACGTGATGGACCGGCTGATGGAGGCGGGACACACTCTGTTGTTGATCGAGCACAACCTCGACGTGATCAAGCTCGCGGACTGGGTGATCGACCTGGGGCCGGAGGGAGGACTGGGAGGTGGGCGTGTGGTCGCGATGGGGAGGCCGGAGGAAATCGTCGATGTCGCGGAATCCCATACCGGACGCTGGCTTGCGCCCGTGTTAGCACGTGCTCCAGTGCCAGTCGCGACAGGCAACCGGAGAAAGCTGAGCGCTCGCTGAACTGCCTCTGTGGCAAAGCTTTGCCTCGGCCCTATCGGTTTTCCTGAATCCGCCTCACGATCTTCGTCACTAGTGCCCGCGGCGCGAGTCTCTCGGTCTGCACCATGATCTTGTCTCGCAAGGACGGGATCGCGACTCGCTCTCCACGCATCATTGCCTTGTATCCGTACGCCGCGACGCTCTCGGCGTCCGCGATGCCAATGCGCGTAAAGAGACGAGTGTTGCTGATCTCAGCCGTGTCTGCAAATGCGGTTGCGGTCGCTCCGGGGCACAACGCCGTGACCGTGACGCCAGTGTTGCGAAGCTCTTCAGCTATCGCCTCGCTGAAGCTCAATACATAGGCCTTCGTGGCGTAGTACACGGCCATCAGCGGTCCTGGCTGGAAGGCCGCAGTCGATGCGACGTTCATCACGCGCCCGCTCCGCCGCCGCACCATCCCGGCTGCGAAGATCTTCGTCAGCTGAGTGACCGCGGTGACGTTGACCTGAATCATCTCGACCTCGCGCTGCAGGTCAGTCTCGAGGAATTCCCCACCGAGTCCGAAGCCCGCGTTGTTGACGAGGATTCCGATCTCGAGCTTCTGGTTCGAGATGGTTTCGTAAAGTTGGTCGGCGGCGTCAGCGCGCCTGAGGTCCGTTGGAATGACGTGGGCGAGCACCCCGTACTTTCCTTCGATGGCACCGGCCGCGGCCTCGAGTGAGTCGCGGTTGCGCGCGGCCAGCACGACGTCGTGACCGTGCGCAGCGATCTCCCTCGCCAGCGCGAGCCCGATGCCGCTCGATCCGCCGGTTATGAGCGCAGTAGTTTCCGATTTCGATGCTGATTTCGCTGGCATTTGTTGATTCGCCCCTATTTTCCGCCTAGATTGCGGGTTCATTCCCGAGTAGCTCAGGTGGTAGAGCAGGTGACTGTTAATCACCGGGTCGGGGGTTCGAGTCCCTCCTCGGGAGCTTCTCATAACCTCAGTCCAGCATCAGAAAATCACAACGGGCACTTCCTTGCGGCAGTGCCCGTTTTGCTTTCTTTTCGCGTAATGACCCCGCCATGGCAGACGCGAGCGCCGCAAGCGAGCTGAGCGCCTGGAGTGCAGATGAGGACCGGGCGGCGAAACCCCCGGAACCGCGATGTCCGGATGGCTTCCAACGCAATCTCGAACTGACGTTCTTTGAACGGGGATTGGACCTTTGACCTGTTCTGCCGCATCCTCCCGTCATGAGCGGAGCGCCGCGGTTGCCTTGACCTGCCCCGTTCGGGTCATAGACTTGACGGTTCGTTTCAGCAGTTCTGCTCTTCTCGCCGACTCCCCCGCCGCCATCGCGTGACTCTCCCAATTCAACGCCTGCGCACTTCACTCTACGGTGCGTACACTATCGACCGCGAGCTCGGCCGTGGCGGGATGGCGACGGTTTATCTCGCACAGGATGGGAAACACGATCGAACTGTTGCATTGAAGGTCCTCCATCCTGATCTGGCGGCGTCGCTCGGTCCCGACCGTTTCCTGCGCGAGATCAAGCTGGCGGCGCGGCTCAACCACCCGCATATCCTGCCGTTGTTCGACTCCGGCGACGCTGACGGACTTCTCTATTACGTGATGCCTTACGTCGAGGGCGAGTCCTTGCGGGAGCGGCTCGACCGCGAGCAGCAGCTGCCCATCGACGAAGCAATACATCATACGCGCTCGATCGCATCGGCGCTCGACTACGCGCACCGGCAGGGCATCGTCCATCGCGACATCAAGCCCGAGAACGTGATGCTGTACGAGGGCGAGGCGATGGTGATGGACTTCGGAATCGCGAAGGCTGTCAGCGCGGCGGGTCACGAGACGCTGACGCAAACGGGAATGATGGTGGGCACGCCCGCGTACGTGAGCCCCGAGCAGGCCGCAGGCGAGGCAAACCTCGACGGCAAAAGCGACCAGTACAGTCTCGGCTGCGTTCTGTTCGAGATGCTGACGGGCGAGCGGCCGTTTACCGGACCCACCGCGCAAGCGGTGCTCGCGAAGAGATTCACCGAAACCGTCGCGCCGGTACGCTCCCTCAGGGCAGCCGTACCCGAAAGCATCGAGCGCGCTCTCTCACGAGCAATGTCGACGGAGGCATCGAAGCGCTACCCGACCTCCGCAATGTTCGCTCAGGCGCTGGGATCGGGTAGCGTCTCGACGCCGACGGACACGCAGACGGTCCCTCAGCCTACCGTATCAGCCGCGAAGTCGGTTGCCGTTCTGCCATTCGCCAACATGAGCGCCGATCCCGAGAACGAGTATTTCACGGACGGAATGGCGGAGGAGATCATCAACGCGCTGACGAAGATTCAGTCTTTGCGGGTTGCCTCACGCACATCCTCGTTCGCGTTCAAGGGAAAAAACGAGGACATCGGGGAGATAGGACGCAAGCTCAAGGTCTCGACGGTTCTCGAAGGCAGCGTGCGCAAGATGGGCAACAAGCTGCGCATCACCGCACAGCTTGTGAACGTCGCCGATGGATATCATCTGTGGTCGGAGCGCTACGACCGCGAGCTCGAGGACGTGTTCGCCATTCAGGACGACATCTCGCAGGCTATAGTGAAGGCGCTACGCGTCATTCTGAGTGAAGGCGAAAAGAAGCAGATCGCCAAGGCCCGCGCCGTCAACATCGAGGCCTACGATTATTATCTCCGTGGACGCCAGTACTTTCATCAGCTCCGTCGCAAGAGTCTCGAGTACGCGAGGCAGATGTTCAATCGCGCCATCGAGATCGACCCCGAGTACGCTCGCGCTTACGCGGGCGTGGCCGACTGCTGCTCCCTTCTCTACACCTACTTCGACGCGCGTGAGTTCAACCTGAGGCAGGCGGATATTGCCAGCAGCAAAGCTCTGGAGCTCGAGCCGGAGCTGGCTGAAGCGCATCTCGCGCGCGGCATCGCCGCATCGCTGAGCAAGCGCTTCGACGAAGCCGAGAAGGAGTTTGAGCATGCGATGCGCCTCGACCCGAAGCTGTTCGAGGCTCCGTACTTCTTTGGGCGCACGCGGACTGCGCAGGGACGGTTCGAGGATGCAGTAAAGCTGTTCGAGCGCGCATCCGCACTGAGACCGGAGGATTTTCAGGCGACCGCATTTCTGGCCCAGAGCTACCAGTCGATGGGCATGAAGGCCGAGACTGACGCCGCGATGCGTCGCGCGGCCCGTCAGATTCACGAGCGGCTGGAGCTCAATCCGGATGACGCGCGCGCCTGCAACCTCGGCTCGGGCATACACGCCAGGCTGGGCGAAAGGGACAGAGCTGTCGAATACGCGGCACGATCGCTCGCAATCGATCCCGACGATCCGATGCTTCTCTACAACGTCGCCTGCACCTACTCGCTTCTCGGAAGGATAGAGGACGGGTTGTCATCTCTCGAGCGAGCAGTGGACAAGGGATTTGGGCACAAGGAATGGATCGAGCACGACTCCGACCTCGATCCGTTGCGCGAGACGCCGCGATTCAAGGCGCTGGCGCAGGCGATGTAGCATGGCCCTTCCGATCGAGCAGCTCAGACAATCGTTCTCCAGCGCATATACCGTTGACCGTGAGCTTGGTCGCGGCGGAATGGCGACCGTGTATCTCGCCCAGGATGTGAAACACGAGCGCATGGTTGCGCTAAAGGTTCTGCACTCCGAGCTTGCGGCATCGTTGGGCGCGGACCGGTTCCTTCGTGAGATAAAGGTCGCTGCGCGGCTGAATCACCCTCACATCCTTCCGCTTCACGATTCGGGAGCGCTGGATGGCTTTCTGTATTACGTGATGCCGTATGTCGAAGGCGAATCGTTGCGTGAGAGGCTCGACCGCGAGGACCACCTTCCCGTTGAAGAGGCGATCGGTCTGACGCGCGGCATCGCCTCGGCGCTGGATTACGCCCACCGTCAGGGAATCGTCCATCGTGACATCAAGCCCGAGAATCTGATGTTGTAC
>JALYJX010000096.1:6203-10831 GCA_030775065.1 Gemmatimonadota bacterium
TAATGGATTTCGGCATTGCCAAAGCGGTGAGCGCAGCGGGCCCCGAGACTCTGACGCAGACTGGAATGATGGTCGGCACGCCGGCGTACGTGAGCCCCGAGCAGGCTGCCGGCGCTACCGATCTCGACGGCAGAAGCGATCAGTTCAGCCTTGCCTGTGTCGTCTATGAGATGCTGTCGGGGGAGCGCCCGTTCACCGGGCCCACTCCTCAGGCAGTCATGGCGAAGCGATTCACCGACAGCGTGCCGGCGATCCGGTCCGTGCGGAGCAGCGTCCCCGAGACGGTCGAGAAGGCTCTCTCCAAGGCGATGGCCATCGACTCGAGCGCGCGGTTCCGGACAACCGGGCTCTTCGCGCAGGCGCTCGCATCTACGAGTCTCAACACACCGAGTGACACTCAGACGATGCCGCAGCCGGTGGTTTCCACCGCGAAGTCGATTGCGGTGCTTCCCTTCACGAACATGAGCGCCGACGCGGAGAACGAATACTTCACCGACGGTATGGCGGAAGAAATCATCAACGCGCTGTCGAAGATCCAGTCTCTGCGAGTTGCATCGAGGACGGCATCGTTCGCGTTCAAGGGCAAGAGCGAGGAGATCGCCGAGATCGGGCGCAAGCTCAAGGTTTCTACGTTCCTCGAGGGAAGCGTACGCAAGATGGGAAACCGCCTGCGCATCACAGCTCAGCTCGTCAACGTTGCCGACGGCTATCACCTCTGGTCGGAGCGCTACGATCGCGAGATGGAAGACATCTTCGCGATTCAGGACGAGATATCGCAGGCGATAGTGAAGGCGCTGCGCGTGATACTGAGCGAGGGCGAAAAGAAGCAGATCGAAAAGGCGCGCGCCGTGAACGTTCAGGCTTACGACTACTACCTTCGCGGGAGGCAGTACTTCCACCAGCTGCGCCGCAAGAGTCTGGAGTACGCAAAGCAGATGTTCAACAAGGCGATCGAGATCGACCCGGAGTACGCGCGCGCCCACGCTGGTGTCGCCGACTGCTACTCCCTTCTTTACACGTATTTCGACGCGCGTGAATTCAATCTGCGGCAGGCCGACAAGGCGAGCAGCAGAGCCCTCGAGCTCGAGCCCGAGCTGGCGGAAGCGCATCTGGCCAAGGGGCTTGCTGTCTCGCTGAGCAAGCGCTTCGACGAGGCCGAGCAGGAGTTCGAGACCGCAATGAGTCTCGATCCCAAGCTTTTCCAGGCGGCCTACTGGTATGCGCGAGCGCGCCTCTCACAGGGAAATTATGACGAGGCAGTAAAGCTCTTTGAGAGAGCGGCTGCGCTGCGCCCGGAGGATTACGAAACGCCGCATTTTCTCGCTCAGGCGCTGATGTCGGCGGG
The DNA here is from genome assembly GCA_030775065.1 of Gemmatimonadota bacterium. GTDB lineage: Bacteria > Gemmatimonadota > Gemmatimonadetes > Gemmatimonadales > Gemmatimonadaceae > UBA4720. The sequence goes on from JALYJX010000096.1 coordinate 7,549, forward strand.
TCGCTCTGACGAAGCCCAGGCCGTATATCGCCGCGAGCTGAAGCTTCTCGAGCAGCATCTCGAGCTGAATCCCGAAGACCCGAGGGCATGCATACTCGGTGCCGCGACCTACGCCAACATGCACGATGCGGAGCGGGCCATCCAGCTCACCGAGCGCGCGATGGCTGTCGATCCGGAAGACCCGATGCTCCTCTACAACGTGGCGTGTGTCTACGCGCAGCTCGGCAAGATCGAAGAATCGCTGGCCGCACTCGAGGGCGCCGTGGAAAAAGGCTGGGGCGACAAGAACTGGATCGAGCACGACAGCGATCTGATTCCTTTGCGCAGCAATCCCCGGTTCCAGGCAATCGTCAGCTCGATGTGATAAAAGAATGAATCCATCACTCGAGCGACTGCGCGGAGCCGTAGCGAACGACTACACGATCGACCGGGAGCTCGGCAGCGGGGGCATGGCGACTGTGTATCTCGCGCAGGACTGCAAGCACGAGCGCCTCGTGGCGCTCAAGGTCTTGCACCCCGAGCTTGCCGCATCGCTCGGACCTGAGCGGTTCCTGAGAGAGATCAAGCTCGCCGCGCGGCTGAATCATCCACATATCCTCCCGCTTCATGATTCGGGAGAGGCCGAAGGCTTTCTCTACTATGTAATGCCGTACGTCGAAGGAGAGTCGCTGCGCGAGCGCCTCGACCGTGAGCGTCAGCTGCCGATCGACGAGGCCGTTCACCACGCGCGATCCATTGCATCCGCACTCGACTACGCTCACCGGCAGAACATCGTCCACCGCGATATCAAGCCCGAGAACGTGATGCTCTACGAAGGAGAGGCGATGGTGATGGATTTCGGCATCGCCAAGGCAGTGAGCTCCGCGGGTGCGGATACATTGACGCAGACCGGCATGATGGTTGGCACGCCGGCGTATGTGAGCCCCGAGCAGGCGGCGGGCGAGACGAATCTCGACGGACGAAGCGATCAATACAGTCTCGCATGCATGCTCTACGAGATGCTGAGTGGAGAGCGCGCGTTCAGCGGTCCGACGGCGCAGGCGGTGATGGCGAAGCGATTCACCGACACCGTTAAGCCCCTGCGCTCCATTCGCGGAAGCATCCCCGAGCCCGTCGAGCGAGCGGTCTCGAAGGCAATGTCGACAGACGCCGCTAACCGGTACAAAACGTCCGCCATATTCGCGCAGGCACTTGTCTCCGGAAACACGTCGACGCCAACGGACACCGCGACCATGCCTCAGCCGACGATCTCCGCTGCGAAGTCCATCGCGGTGATCCCCTTCGCAAACATGAGCCCCGATCCGGAGAACGAGTATTTCACTGACGGGATGGCAGAGGAGATCATCAACGCCCTCACGAAGATCCAGTCGCTGCGCGTTGCCTCACGAACTGTCTCGTTTGCTTTGAAGGGGAAGAACGAAGACCTAGGTGAGGTTGGCCGGAAGCTCAAAGTCTCGACGGTGCTCGACGGAAGCGTCCGCAAGATGGGGAACAGGCTCCGCATCACTGCGCAGCTGGTGAATGTCGCGGACGGATACCAGCTCTGGTCGGAGCGGTACGACCGTGAGATGGAGGATGTGTTCGCAATCCAGGACGACATCTCGCAGGCGATCGTCAAGTCTCTTCGCGTGATACTCAGCGAAGACGAAAAGAAGGCGATGGGGCAGGCGCGCACCGAGAACCTCCAAGCCTACGAGTTCTACCTTCGCGGCAGGCAGTTCTTCGAGTTCCGCCGGAAGAGTCTCGAGTACGCCAGGCAGATGTTCAAGCGGGCAATCGAGCTCGATCCGAACTACGCGCTTGCGCATGCGGCGATCGCCGACTGCTGCTCGCTTCTCTATATGATGTTCGACGCGCGCGAATCGAATCTCAAGCAGGCCGAAAGCGCCAGCAACACTGCTTTGCAGCTCTCGCCCGATCTGGCCGAGGCTCACCTCGCCCGCGGCATCGCGTTCTCGCTCAGCCTGAACTACTCCGACGCGGAGGTGGAATTCGAGAGAGCGATGCGACTCGATTCGAAACTGTTCGAGGCGCCGTATTTCTACGGAAGAGCGTGCCTCGCACAGGGAAAGTTCGACGATGCGGTGAAGCTCTTCAAGCTGGCATGCGCGATTCGACCGGAGGATTTTCAGGCGGTGTCGTTCCTTGCCCAGGCGCACAAATCGCTTGGTCAGGCAGCGGAAGGAGAGGCGGGAGACCGCCGGACGCTGATGATGATAGAGGAACGGCTCGAGCTGAACCCTGACGACGCTCGTGCGTGGAACCTCGGTGCGGCGACGCTCGGGACCCTCGGAGAGACCGAGAGAGCAATCGAGTTCGCGCGGAAATCGGTAGCAATCGATCCCGATGACCCGATGCTGCTCTACAACGTTGCCTGCACCTATTCCGTTCTGGGCCAGACGGAGGAAGCTCTGGCCGCTCTCGAGCACGCCGTTGACAAGGGATACGGGCACAAGGACTGGGTCGCGCACGACCCCGACTTCGATTCCATCCGCGAGACCCCGCGGTTCAAGGCAATCCTCGAGGGAATGTGACCACGCCTCTTCCAATCGAACGACTCCGCGGGGCGGTGTCGCAGAATTACACGATCGATCGCGAGCTCGGTCGCGGTGGAATGGCAACGGTCTACCTCGCTCAGGATGTGAAGCATGAGCGAATGGTTGCCCTCAAGGTGCTGCATCCGGAGCTCGCGGCGTCGCTCGGACCCGATCGCTTCCTGCGCGAGATCAAAGTCGCTGCACGTCTCAATCACCCGCACATCCTCGGGCTGCACGATTCGGGTGAAGCGGAGGGATTCCTCTATTATGTGATGCCGTACGTCGAGGGCGAATCCCTTCGTGAGCGACTGGATCGTGAGCATCAGCTCCCGATCGACGAAGCCGTGCACCACGCGAGGTCGATCGCCTCCGCGCTCGACTATGCCCATCGCCAGCAGATCGTCCACCGCGACATGAAACCGGAAAACGTGATGCTCTACGAGGGCGAGGCGATGGTGATGGATTTCGGTATTGCCAAAGCAGTGAGCCTGGCGGGACACGACACGCTCACGCAAACCGGCATGATGGTGGGTACGCCCGCCTACGTCAGCCCGGAGCAGGCTGCCGGCGAGACGAATCTCGACGGCAGGAGCGATCAGTACAGTCTGGCGTGCATGCTTTATGAGATGTTGAGCGGCGAACGCGCGTTCAGCGGTCCAACGGCTCAGGCGGTGATGGCGAAGCGATTCACTGACACGGTAAAACCGCTCCGCTCACTGCGGGGGAACATCCCCGAGCCCGTGGAA
>JALYJX010000097.1 GCA_030775065.1 Gemmatimonadota bacterium
AAGGTTTAGGAGACTCAGTCATCGCTCGGCAGTGGTTCAGTTTGATCGGGACCAGTCCTCATCGCTCGCCTGATTTATCGGGACAGCTATAATTAGATATGCCGTCGCATTTCTCGCCATCAGGCAGGATTGAGCCGTGACACACCCGAGGAAGCTCGCAATTCTGGTCGGCGGAGGTCCCGCGCCGGGCATCAATAGCGTCATCGCTGCGGCGACCATCCGTGCGGAGGTCGACGGCATCGAGGTCATCGGAATCCGTGATGGCTTCGAGTGGATAATGCAGGGCGATGTTGACCACGTCACCGACCTGACGATCGACCGCGTCAGCCGGATCCACTTTCGCGGCGGGTCTCATATTGGTATCTCCCGCGCGAACCCCACGCTGAATAAGGAGCACCTCGAGAACGCTGTCCTCTCACTCCTGCGTCTGAACGTCTCACAGCTCATCACGATTGGAGGCGACGACACGGCGCATTCGGCAATGAGGCTCGAGGAGCAATCGGCCGGCCGGATTCGCGTCGTCCATGTGCCGAAGTCGATCGATAACGACCTCGACCTTCCCGGCTACGTCGATACTTTCGGATTTCAGACTGCGCGCCACTACGGCGTCGAGATCATCAAGAACCTGATGGTCGACGCGAAGACGACTTCGCGATGGTACTACGTGATCGCGATGGGTCGAAAGGCAGGCCATCTTGCGCTGGGAATCGGCAAAGCCGCCGGCTCTACCCTGACGCTGGTTCCGGAAGAGTTCGCCGATGGTCCAATCCGGCTCAGCACCGTCGTCGACACGCTCGCCGGGGCGGCGATCAAGCGGCTCGCCGACGGCCGTCGCGACGGTGTGGCGGTCATCGCCGAGGGCCTGGTGCTCAGCCTGAGTGAAGAGGATCTGGCGCAGCTGGCTGACGTCGAGCGCGATGCTCACGGCCACATCCGCATCGACGAGATCAACATCGGCGAGATCCTCAAAGCCGAGGTGCTGAAACGGCTCCGCCAGTTCGGCATCAAGGCGACCATCGTTGCGAAGAACATCGGCTACGAGCTGCGTTGCGCGGATCCGATCCCATACGATATGGAGTACACGCGCGATCTCGGCTATTGCGCCGCCAAGTATTTGTTCGCGGGCGGCAACGGCGTGATGGTTTCCATACAGGCGGGGCAGTTCGTGCCGATTCCCTTCTCCGAGATGATCGATCACGACAGCGGACGCGCTCGCGTACGGCTGCTGGACATCCACTCAACCCGCTACAGCATCGCGCGCCGCTACATGATTCGCCTGCGCCGGGACGACTTCGAGGACCCTCACGAGCTGGCGAAGTTCGCCGCAACGGCAGGGTTATCGCTCGATGACTTCCGGAGCGAGTTCGAGTATCTGATCGCCTCCGAGCCGCCGGGGCTGGTGATCGACCCCGAGCGGCACACCTTGATCGAGGACCCTGCCGGACCCGGCGCTCGCGCGACGCAAGCCGTCGAGCATTCCGCCGCGCAATGAGATCGCCCGCGGCGCGGGTCAAACGCCTCAGCCGGTCTTCCCTCCTCCGTACGCTGCCATCTGTTGCTTCTCAGCGGTCTATGGTAACGCACGATCGCGGTTGACATCCCTTAGGACCGAACGGAATATCAGCGCATCCCTCCACCGGTAGTTCATTGACCGCACCTGCTCCACAGAAAGCACTCGGCGAGCGCTACACCATCGAGATCGAGATCGGTCGAGGCGGGATGGCGACTGTCTATCGCGCGCGCGACCCGCGACACGACCGAAGCGTCGCGGTCAAGGTTCTGAACTCCGATGTCGCGGCGGCACTGGGCACCGAGAGATTCCTTCAGGAGATCAAGACGGTCGCGAGCCTCACCCACCCGCACATCGTCCCGGTGCATGATTCCGGGGAGACGGGCGGAGTGCTGTTCTACGTAATGCCGCACATCGAGGGCGAGACTCTACGCGACAGGATCAATCGCGAGAAGCGCGTGCCGGCCGCGGATGCGGTGCGGCTGACTCGAACGCTTGCATCCGCCCTCGATTTTGCGCATCGGCACGGCGTTGTGCATCGCGACATCAAGCCCGAGAACGTCATGCTGTTCGAGGGCGAGCCGCTCATCCTCGATTTCGGAATAGCGAAGGCGATCAGCGCCGCTGGTGGCGAAACGCTGACCCGCACCGGCATAGCGATCGGAACTCCCGCGTACCTGAGTCCCGAGCAGGCGAGCGGCGAAACGCAGCTCGACGGCCGAAGCGACCAATACAGTCTCGCATGCGTTGTGTACGAGATGATGTCAGGCGCTCCGCCCTTTGTTGCGACGACAGCTCAGGGGGTGATCGCCAAGAGATTCAGCGAGCGTCCAGCTCCTCTTCCGGCGTCAGCAGGTGTGCCAGAGGGCGCTTCCGATGTGTTGCTGCGAGCATTGGCGCTCGACCCGGCAGACAGGTTCACAACGGTGTCGGAGTTCGCGAACGCTTTCGCGAACGCCATTCCTTCGACTGTTGCCGACAGCGGGCGCAGGTCGATCGCAGTGCTCCCCTTCACGAACATGAGCGCCGACGCGGAGAATGAGTTCTTCACTGACGGCATTACCGAGGAGATCATAAACGCGCTCACCAAGGTTCGCGCACTCGATGTCGCCTCGCGCACGTCCGCGTTCGCCTTCAAGGGAAACAAGGAGGACATCACCGCGGTTGGCCGCAAGCTCAAGGTCCACACAGTGCTCGAGGGAAGTGTGCGGAAGGCCGGCAACCGTCTCCGCATCTCCACTCAGCTCATCGACGTCGCGACCAGCTTTCAACTGTGGTCCGAGCGGTACGACCGCGAAATGGAGGACGTGTTTGCGATCCAGGACGAGATCGCGACGAGCATTGTCAACGCGCTCAAGGTCGTGCTGACCGAGAAGGAAGAAGCGGCGATCAAGAAGATTCCGACACAGAGTGTGCGCGCATACGAGTACTATCTTCGCGGACGGCAGCTGTTCCATCAACGGAGGCGCGAAACTCTCGACGCTGCCGAAGATCTCTACCGTCGCGCAATCGCGCTCGATCCGGACTATGCGCTTGCATACTCGGGACTTGCAGATTGTTCCTGCTTCCGGTTTTTCGAGCACGCGGGCGGAGATGAAGCTCTGGCTCAGGCGGAATCCGCGAGCCGGCGAGCGCTCAAGCTCGATCCCGACCTTGCCGAGGCACACGCTTCACGCGGTCTGGCGCTGACTTATCACCGCCGGTTCGCCGAAGCGTCGGAGGAATTCGAGCGCGCGATCGAGCTGGATTCGCTTCTCTATGAGGCGCCGTGGTACTACGCCCGCTCGCTCCAGGCACAGGGGAGGATCGAGGAAGCCCTCGCTCTTTACGAACGGGCTGCGGAGCTCCGCGTTGATGACTATCAGGCACGGATGTTCGCGGCCACGTGCTATCGCAGCCTTGGTCGCGATGACGAGGCGCGCACGGCATCACGTGAGGGAATCGCTGCGGCCGAGCGTGCGCTCGCGCTCAATGTCGGTGAGTCGCGGGCGCTGTCCCTCGGCGCATCGAACCTTCAGTTTCTCGGAGAAACTGCGCGCGCGGAGGAGTGGGCGCGGCGGGCGGTTCAGTCGGACCCTACGAATCCGCTCATGCTGTACAACATTGCCTGCCTGTACGCGCAGGGGGGCCAGGGTGATCTCGCGCTCGATCACCTCGAGCGGGCGATCGAGCTCGGGATGCGCAATCGGGAATGGCTGACCACCGATCCCGATCTCGTTTCGATCAGGGGAAATCCACGGTTTGCGGCGCTTCTCACCGAGGTTCCTGCGGCTTCCTGACGCGCGCGTACACGGCTGCCTAGATTTTCGCTTTGTCTCCGTAGGTTTGTAGCTCCAGAAGCTCGCAGCCTCACAAACTGTCTCTGGAATCGCGAAATGAGCGCGCCAACCACTCCGGCGGGAGACACCGCGACCCCGCTGGAACAACCACCCCTCCCCCGCCGCTTCAGTCTCCTCCCAGCGACGGCGCTGAACATGACCAACATGATCGGCGTCGGGCCGTTCATCACGATCCCGCTGCTCATGACGGCGCTCGGCGGCCCGCAGGCGATGCTCGGCTGGATCGTCGCGCTCGTGATCGTGCTCTGCGACGGGATGGTCTGGAGCGAGCTCGGCGCGGCAATGCCCGGCTCAGGCGGCTCGTTCAATTACCTGCGCGAGGCGTTCGGGCGCGAGCGCTTCGGACGCCTCATGGCGTTCCTGTTCGTCTGGCAATTCGTCCTCAGCGGGCCACTCGAGATCGCCTCCGGGTACATCGGGTTCGCCGCTTACACGAGTTACATCTGGAAGGGACTGACGCGCCCCGAGACGATTGCGCTGATCACGGGGGTAGGCCTGCTCAACATCGCGTTGCTCTACAGGCGCATACACTCGATCGCAAAGATCACGGTCTCGCTGTGGATCGGCACCTTGATCACGGTGATCGCGGTGATCGTCACCGGCGCAATGCACTTCGATCCGGGCATCGCGTTCGACTTCCCTCCGGGCGCGTTCAACTTCTCTCTGGGCTTCTTCCTCGGGCTGGGCGCGGCGTCGCGCGTCGGGATCTACGACTACCTGGGCTATTACGACGTCTGCTACATCGGCGACGAGGTACGCGACCCGGGACGCGTCATTCCACGGTCGATCCTCATCAGCACCGTCGCGGTCGCGATCATCTACATCGGCATCAACCTGTCGATCATCGGTGTGGTTCCGTGGCGGGAGTTTGTGCCGGCTGCCGATCATCCGCAATCGAGCTTCGTCGTCTCGGTCCTGATGGAGAAGATCTACGGCTCAGGCGTGGCGACAATCTTCACGCTGCTGATTCTGTGGACCGCTTTCGGGTCCGTGTTCGCGCTGCTGCTCGGCTACTCTCGCATCCCGTTTGCCGCGGCAAAGAGCGGTTACTTCTTCCGCGTGTTTGCCCGGCTGCACCCGACGAAAGATTTTCCGTATGTCTCGCTGATCGTGCTTGGGGCGATCTCGATTCTGGCGGGATTCCTGTCTCTCGGCACGGTGATCGACGCGCTGATCGTTACCCGTATCCTTGTGCAGTTCATGGGACAGGCAGTCGGATTGATACTCCTCCGCCGCCATGCGCCGGACATGCCTCGTCCGTATCGCATGTGGCTCTATCCGCTGCCAGCGCTGGTGGCGCTGCTGGGTTGGATATTCGTCTTTGCCACTACGCAGTTCCGCGTGATCCTGTTCGGCGTCGGTGTGCTGGCGCTGGGTTGCTTGGCGTTCCTGCTGTGGTCCCGGAGCACCACGCGCTGGCCCTTTGGCGTCGCGGAGGCAGTGTCGTGATCCAGCGTACGTAATGGGACGCGCACCCGATGCCTAACAGGTTACCGGACACCACTGGAGCGATAAATGGCAGCGCGTCCTGAAGAGCAGATGGCGACGATGGCCGCAAACCTGAAAGCGAACACCGGAAAGACACTCGAGCAGTGGTCGTCGCTCGTTCGAAGGAGTGGAAAGACAAAGCACGGCGAGGTCGTGAGCTGGCTCAAGGCCGATCACGGCGTCACGCACGGCTACGCGAATTTCATCGCACACTCGACGTTCAAGTCCGATGCGGCGTCGCAGGCGGCCGGAGGCGCGGATCTGGTCTCGGAGATGTTCGCCGGCGACAAGGCTGCGATGCGGCCGATCTTCGACGCGCTGATGAAAGAGATTCGGAGCTTCGGCGGCGACATCGAGGAATCACCGAAGAAGGGCTATATGAGCCTCCGCCGCTCTACACAGTTCGCAACGCTGCACCCTTCGACGAAGACGCGCTTCGACGTTGGGCTCAAGCTGAAAGGCATCGCACCTGCCGGCCGGCTCGAAGCCGCCGGATCATGGAATGCCATGGTGACTCACCGCGTTCGCCTGGAGTCCGTCGCCGACGTCGACCAGGAGCTCATCGCCTGGCTGCGTGCGGCGTACATGGCAGCCTGAACAGAAAAAGGCGTATGTTGCCGCGTGCCACAGTTTCCCGATACGCGAGTTTCTGTCGTAAAGGCGCTGGCCGGTGACGACTCCGACGCGCGAGAGCGCGCGACAGGAGTGGTCATGGCCGCATACAGGTCGCCGGTGATTCTCGTCAGACTCCTTCTCGCGTTATTGCCTGGCTCGCTTGCCTGTCAGCGGCCGGAGCCTCAGCACGATTCCACGTCGGTCAAAAGCGATGCAGCAGATCCGTATGCCCGCGACCGGGCACGGATGGTTCAGGAGCAGCTGCGCGCGAGGGGGATTCGCGAGGAAGAGGTGCTCGCAGCTATGACGAAAGTGCCGCGCCATCAGTTCGTCGAGCCTTCGTTGCGGCATCTGGCGTATGACGATCGTCCTCTTCCGATCGGCTTCGATCAGACAATCTCCCAGCCATACATCGTTGGGTACATGACCGAGGCAGCGAAAATCTCTCCCGAAGAGAAGGTGCTGGAGATCGGTACCGGCTCGGGCTACCAGGCAGCAATTCTGGCGGAGCTTGCACGTGAGGTTTACACGATCGAAATCATTCCCGAGCTCGCGAACCGGGCCCGGAATCGGCTTGGTGACCTCGGCTATACGAACGTGCAGGTTCGTGCGGGGGATGGATACGCAGGTTGGAGAGAACACGCACCTTTCGACGCGATCCTGGTCACTGCTGCGCCCGATCATGTGCCTCGGGCACTAGTGGACCAGCTCGCAGTGAATGGTCGAATGATCATTCCTGTTGGCGCGGGAGAGCAGGAGATGCGGGTGCTCACGAAGACGGTTGCCGGAGTGATCGACGAGACCACGATGCAGGTGCGGTTTGTACCGCTTGTCCGTCCGGGCAGAGGACGCCGGTGAGTCCGCTCAGTTCCCGCGCACGGCTCGCCACCACAACTCCACTGGTCGCGCCGTCGCGGGCTCCACTGATTCTCCCGGTTTCGGCACGATGAGCCGCGTGCCCGAGCCCGCGGCAACCACCACGCGCTCGGCGGGCTCGTCCCACGCGTGGAACGCCAGATTGAACGTTCCCCAGTGGATCGGGAGCAGCAGCTTGCCGCGCAGTTTCCCGTGAACGTCCACCGCCTGCTCCGGCGTCAGATGAATGTCGGGCCAGGTGTCGCCGTATGCACCGATCTTGATGAGCGTCAGGTCGAAAGGCCATGCGCGGCACCGATGTCAACGAAGCCGGGGAATGGGCCGGTGTCGCCGCTGTGAAAGACGCGATGCGTGGAGCCCGCCACGGACCACGACGCCCACAGCGTGTGATTGCCGTCGCTCAAGCCGCGTCCGGAAAAATGCCGCGCCGGCGTCGCGGTCAGCGTGAGCGCGCCCACCGTTGTGGACTCAGACCAGTCGAGCTCCGTGATGCGAGCAGCAGCGACACCCCACCGCTCCAGGTGCGCGCCGACGCCGAGCGGAACGATGAATCGCGCGCGTGCCTGCTCCGGGCTCCGCGCCAGTGCGCGCACGACCCCGCGGTCGAGGTGATCGTAGTGATCGTGCGAAGCGACAATTGCATCGAGCGGTGGAAGATCGTGGAGTGCGAGCGGCGGCTCGTGGAACCGCTTCGGCCCTATGAGGGATGACGGCGAGGAGCGACGCGCCCACACGGGGTCGAAGAGAATGCGCGCGCCGTCGATCTCGACCAGCACCGTCGAGTGGCCCAGCCATGTCGCGCGCAAACCGGACGCGGGCGGCTGTGCGAAGCTCGCTTTCGTCAGTGACAGGATTGGCATCGGTCCGGGTGGGACGCGCTGCTCGTGTCCGCCGAGCCACCGGCGTATCGTCGTCCAGGTATTGCCGGGAGTGGCGAGGCTAGTCGCCTCAGGATTCCTGAACGCCCCATCGCGATAGTTGGACGAGCGCTGGATTCGCGCTAGTCGCTCGCCCGCCGGCGCGGCACCGAACGCATCGAGCCAGCCAGTGGAGCCGATGAGGACGACAACGATTGTCATGAGTGCAGCGACAATGCCGAGAAGCACGCGGCCCAAACGGGACCTGGGGAAGAGCGGCATCGATCGAAGCTAGGCCCGCTCCGAGGTTCTGGCCATTTGCCGTGAGTAGGCGCTCGGGCCGTCCCTTGCACCCGAGCGCGTCTCACGTGTTACAGCGAAGCTTTGGACTGATCTGGAACTCCCCATGCCACCGCCAGGCGCAGCTCGCTGCCGTCGTGCATTGGTCTGGCTATTACCTGGACGCAGTCGTCGTGATCGTTGCCGCCGCCTGTTTGATCAGCGCAGCGACGGGAGCGGGCCGCGATACGTAGAGGGCATGACTTCCTTTGGTCTCGACCACGGTGGCACCAGCTCTCTTGGACATGAATCGCTGCGCATCCGGCGGAATCATCTTGTCGTCCGTAGCAACCAGAGACCAGCTGGGCTTGGTCTTCCACGCCGCTTCCGTAACACTCTCGTTAAGAGCCTCGAGCCCCCAGGGTACTTGCGACTCCGCCATGAAGCCGGCGGTTTTCGCGTCTACATCAGCTGCGAATGCGGCGGCAAACTTGGCCTTGTCGAGGTAGAGGAAGCCTTCGCGCGGTGGAAGGATCGGTGGTACCGGCGCGCCGGGCGCCGGATTCTTGATCAGCGAAGCCACGGATTCACCATTGTCGGGGACAAAAGCCGCGATGTACACGAGCCCGGCTACCTTGGGATCGTTTCCCGCTTCGGTGATGACCACTCCTCCATAGGAGTGCCCGACGAGGATCACCGGACCGGGTTGCGCGTTGATGACGCTTCGTGTGGCTGCGACATCGCCAGCCAGCGAGATTGTCGGATTCTGAACGATAGCGACATTGTAGCCATCGTTGCGCAGGATTTCGAATACTCCGGCCCAGCCAGATCCATCCACGAATCCACCGTGGACAAGCACGATTGTCGGTCGAGCAGTCGACCGAAGGGACCCGCCATCAGGGTTCTTCTGGGATCGCGCCTGAGGCTGGGCAGTCAGAGGTGCGGCCTGAGCCGATAACGCCAAGGCGGCAGCGAGAGCCTGGTACTTCATTTTTCGTCTCCTTCAAAGGTGGTTGTGAATGTCTTCCACCAGTGAATACGCCGGCATCCGCGAAACTGAAAACGCAGCTTGCCGCGAGACTTAGTCCCTTTTTCCCTCTACAACCGCGCGTGCAACAACGTCACCGTCCACCTGGGGGAGAACGTCGAGTCGCGTCAACGGCTTGAAGCCCGGCTGAACGACGAGCGCCGCATAGCTCGAGCCGGTGTGCGTCCAACTCTTCCAAGTGCCGTCGGGCTCGATCTGATGGGCCGTATACGGCAGGGGCTGTATGTACCACGCATCAGCCCTGGCATAAATAACGATCTTCAAGCCGGGTGTGATTTCACCGCCAACCTTGCCGCTGATATCCGCGCGGGTATCAGGTCCGCCCTCAGGCTGATATCGCGGAATGCCGGTGATCTCGACTCGAACGGCGGGAGCTCGCTGCGGCACCGCGCGCACGGCGCGCACCCGATCATCGATCTTTACATCGATCCTGCTTTGCGCGACCCGCTCGTTGTCACGCCACACCTCCAGCCAGACGCGATCGTGCGATGTGTTCAACGCGAACGTGTAGGATGTCTTCGGCGCGTCGGACTCCTGGGGGTCAAGCTGTCCAAGGACCGAGAACCACTTGTACCGCAACCCTGCCTGAGGTCCCATCACCTGAGCCTGGACCTCGAGCTGATGTAGATCGTTCTGCGGCGGCTGATGCGTCTCCAGCCGCACTTGTACCTCTCTGTTTTCAGCACAAGCGGCAGACAGGGCGAGGATCGCAGCACACGCCGAGAATCCGCGAGTCCAATCAAGTCTATTCATGGCCTAGTCGAGTGATGTGCGAGAAGGAGTAGCTTCCGATCCGCTCGCCTGACTCATACTCCCGGTTGAGGAGCTTTCGCCGACGCTCGATCCACACGGTTCCATTTTCTTCGTCCCCTGTCGTCTGGAAACCGACCCTGTTCAATCGCAGCTCCGCTCGCACCGACCCGTTGGCGCCCTCGAAAGACGCCACGTCAGCGCGACGGTTCGACCAGAATCCCGACTCAAGCACTACGGTGAATGCCTCCGGACGCCCGGTGTCGAGGCTGACCCACAAATAGTACGGCGACGGCGAGGAAGGTGAGACCACAGCCGGTGACGGCGGCGGACTCAGTACGTTGCGCAGATCCGGGAGCGCCGCCAGCATGACGATGCTGATTGCGACGGCGAGCGCGTTGACTGCCATCTGCGAGCGACTGGTTAAATCACCAACAGCCATGATCGATTGCGCGGTGTGACGGCACCGATGACTGCGCAATCGTTGCTTCTCCGACGCAAAACCGAGTGTCAATCCCGAGACGGGGATCCTCTCACGGCTGGTCTCGACTCGGCTCGACGCCAGCCGAGCGATGGCGGCTTGCGATGCTTCTGGCTGCCATGGAGTGAGGACGTGCGAGATCTCCGAGTGCCGGAGACAAGCGCGAAGCTTCGGCTCCAGAGTTACCCGCTCGATGCGTCCGTGCTCAGTGACGGCGCCGGTGGCAGCCCAGCTATCTCCATCGGAGCGAAGCTTTCGGAAGAAGCGCTCCCACAGCCAGGAGCGGGTGGCCGGCCGCGGATGGTCGCGATAAACCGACAGCAGCGTGTTGAGAAAGAACGCGAGCCCGGCAGAGCCTCCCTTGAGCGCCAGCCCTCCGTTGATCCGCAACCGTGTCTGGCTTCGCTCCAGTTGCTTCCTCCATCTTCTTCCCACGAGCCAGGCATTGAGGCTGACTCCGGAGGCCACCGCCAA
>JALYJX010000098.1 GCA_030775065.1 Gemmatimonadota bacterium
GTGTTCGCAATCACAGCGGGACGAGTCAGCGTACCGCCCAACAATTGATCCTCCTGTAAGCATTGCTCCTCGAGGTGTATGGCGTTAAACCCGGTGCTCACCCTCCAGCGTGGCGAACATGGACCCTGAGAGCAGTTCGAAACGGACCGGCGTCGACGCGCCCCTCGCCGACCGCGTCGCTCTTCCCTTCCAGGAGTTCGCGCGGGCGGAATCGGCCGGCGGAATAGTTCTTCTCGCTTGTACGGCGCTCGCCGTTGGCTGGGCAAACTCGCCGTGGGCGGACACTTATTTCCACCTCTGGGAACTCTCGTTCTCTGTCGGCTTCGAGGGTGCGGCTCTTACCAAAACGCTGCATCACTGGATCAACGACGGCCTGATGGTGGTGTTCTTCTTCCTCGTCGGCCTTGAGATCAAACGCGAGTTACTCGTGGGTGAGCTGGCGTCTTCCAAGCAGGCCGCGTTTCCGGTGGCTGGAGCAATCGGCGGCATGGTTGTGCCCGCGTTGATCTACAGCGTTTTCAACGCCGGCGGCCCTGGTGCACGTGGGTGGGCCATTCCCATGGCCACCGACATTGCCTTTGCGCTCGGGGTCCTGGCACTGCTCGGCTCCAGAGTGCCGTCGGGACTCAAGATCTTCCTCGCCGCGCTCGCGATCGTGGACGATATCGGCGCAGTGCTCGTGATCGCGATTTTTTACACTGCGGAGCTTTCGATTCGGAGCCTGGGAGCAGCGCTCGGCATACTGGCTTTACTTTTTTTCTGGAATCGGGCGCAAGTGAGGAGCTCGCCGGTTTACGTACTGTCGGGGATCGTGCTTTGGTTCGCGGTGCTGAAATCGGGGGTCCACGCCACAATCGCTGGGGTTGTTCTCGCCATGATGATCCCCACGACCACGAGAATCGACGAGGATGTCTTTGTCAGGAAAGCCCAGCGCGCTCTTGATGATTTCGGTGCTGCATGTGACCCCGACGCGACTTCGGTGATGTCGAACCCGAAACAACAGGAAGCTCTCCATGCCCTCGAGCGTTCGGTGGATCAGGTTCAGTCACCCTTGCTCGGATTGGAGCATTCCCTCCACGGAGTCGTGGCCTTCGCGATCATGCCGATATTCGCGTTCGCGAACGCCGGGGTGAGGTTGAGCGCGGGCATGTTGTCGACAATTTCATGGCGAGTCGTTCTCGGGATAGTCTTTGGCCTTGTAGCGGGCAAAGTGCTGGGTGTAACACTTACAGCGCTTGCGTCGGTTCGGACCGGAATTGCGGTACAACCTGAAGAAGTCGGATGGCGTCAGATATTTGGAGTCAGCTGGCTTGCGGGTATCGGGTTCACAATGTCACTCTTCGTCGCCAATCTTGCTTTCGGCAGTGGTTCGCTTCTGGATTCCGCGAAAATTGGAATTCTCCTGGCCTCTGTCATTGCCGGTATCGTCGGGTGGTCGCTGCTGCGACGCTCAGCGAAAGGGGATGTGAGCAGGTCAGTATGATCAACCGCGAAGCCACCGTCGTGATGGGCATGAACACGCTCTGCATGATGAAGGAGCGAGATTTCCCGGAGAAATGATGCAAACGCGAACGGTGCTTCTGGGAAACGTCTTTGTCGCGGCTGGTGCGATTGTCGGGATCGCAACAGTCACTGCGATTGCGACGGGTTATGAAATTGTCCTGTCGCCGGAAATGATTCGGATTCTGATCTACAAGGCGCTCGCTGCAGCCGCGCTCGGGCTTATGGTTGTTGGCACCTGGATCGGACGGCGCGGTCGGCGGAAAGAGCAGGAAAGGGAGTTCGGTGTGATCGAACGTGAAGCCGGGGAATTGAGGCGCGACGACAATCGAGCCCTGGCGGCGGCTCCGCCCGAAGCGTTCGATAGCGCTGCCGTCGGGCTGGACACACCCAACGTAAGGCAGAGGCTCGAGCAGACTCGAAATCCCGTGCGGCCGCCAACGGTTTGATGTTCTCCGCGCTATGACAATACTCGCGATTGCACTCGGCGGAGCGGGCGGCGCTGTGCTTCGCTATCTCCTCGGCGGCATCGTTCAGCGCACCACACATTCCGGGTTCCCCTACGGGACATTGACCGTCAACATCATCGGGTGTCTGATAGTCGGAACCCTGGTTCAGCACTTCATGAACCCTTGAGCCGGCGCCGGCTGTGCGGGGTTTGCTGGTCGTCGGATTCTGTGGGGGATTCGCGACCTTTTCCGCATTCAGCAACGAGACGATCGGCTTGCTCTATGGTGGCGCGTATATGAAGGCGGCCGTCTACGTTTCCTTGAGCGTGATTTTCTGCCTCGCGGCAACTGCAACAGGCATTGGGATAACCCGGGCCCTTGCACGCTGATTTCAAACTGTACTACCAGGCTGGATGAAACTCGCTTGACAGCCAGTTGACCGCCCCGCACATTCGCCGTTGAACCGCGGAGGAATGGCATGACCACTGAAATCACGCGGCGCGAAGCACTCCAGCGCGCTGCCTGCTGCTCGGCGGTGCTGTATCGGCGCCAACGATACTCGGGGCTCTCGCGAACTGGGAGAGCGCACGTATCACTGCAGCCGCGGACGTTTGCTGTGCGCGAATTGCAGCGCCGCAATCTGTGATCGGCACGCAGTGAACCGCCGCGAGTTCGTCTCTGTGAGTGCGGCCGCTGGCGCCGCATCCTTCATCGCCGCGGAGCGGGTGCACGCCGGTGCGCCCGAAGCAGTGCGCGCGGCCGCGGCGTTCAAGCATTCGGTAACCAGATGGCCTTTTCGCCAGTTCACCGTCGATGAGCTGGCGCGTACTGCAAAGGAGTTGAAGATCGACTCGGTCGAGCTCCTCGAGCCCAACGAGTGGCCGATTGCCCACCGCCATGGGCTCACCTGCGCGATGGGATATGCTACGGTTCCGGATCCGGGCACTCGGCTGACGCGCGGATTCAACGACGCAGCGAATCATGCCTGGCTGGTGCCCGCGTATGAGCGCGCC
This sequence comes from Gemmatimonadota bacterium, assembly GCA_030775065.1. Taxonomy (GTDB): domain Bacteria; phylum Gemmatimonadota; class Gemmatimonadetes; order Gemmatimonadales; family Gemmatimonadaceae; genus UBA4720. The sequence continues at coordinate 2,963 of JALYJX010000098.1, forward strand.
ATCCCACTCGCGGCCGCAGCGGGGATTCCGAACCTGATCTGTTTCTCCGGCAACCGTGACGGGAAGACGGACGAGGAAGGTCTCGCCAACTGTGCAAGCGGGCTCGCGAAGCTGATGCCTGCGGCGAAGCAGCACGGCGTGACGATCTGCATGGAGCTTCTCAACTCGAAAGTTGACCATCGCGACTACCAGTGCGATCGCACACCCTGGGGCGTCGCGCTCGCGCGTAAGCTGGACTCCGAGCGCTTCAAGCTGCTCTACGACATCTATCACATGCAGATCATGGAAGGCGACGTGATCCGTACCATCCGGGACAATTCCAAATACATCGGCCACTACCATACTGCCGGAGTGCCGGGCCGGCACGAGATCGACGCTACGCAGGAGCTCAACTATCCGGCGATAATGCGAGCGATCAGCGAGACGGGATTCAAAGGTTACGTCGCGCAGGAGTTCATTCCTACACGCGACCCTCGGACGTCCCTCGCTGAGGCAATCCAGATCTGTCGCGTGTAACGCGTGAAAGCTGAGCGGTCCCCCGAAAATCCAATTCTCACTCCCGCGATGGTTCAGGCCTCGAGCCCGGACCTGGAGGTCGTGGGCGTGCTCAACGCCGGGGTGATACGGCACGATGGAGACGTGCTTCTTCTCCTGCGCGTGTCGGAGGCTCCCAGGGGAATTCCATCGGATGAAGTAGCCGCCGCAGTCTACAACCCCGGCTCGAGCCGTCTCGAGATCAAGCGCTGGTCGCGCGGTACGCCGAATCTCGACTTGAGTGATCCGAGGTCCATCGACACCCCCGGCCAGACGTGGCTCACATCGATCTCACACCTGCGTGTTGCCCGTTCGACCGACGGCATTCACTTCGATGTGGAGCCGCGACCGGCTTTGTCTGCAGCCACAGAGTACGAATCATATGGCGTCGAAGACCCTCGCATCACTCTTATCGGCGATACGTACTGGATCAACTACACCGCCGTCTCGCCGCACGGAATCACAACAAGCCTCGCATCGACGAAGGATTTCAAGTCGTTCGAGCGACATGGATTGATCTTTTCCCCACCTAATCGCGACGTGACGATCTTCCCCGAGAAGATTGGCGGCGCGTACGTCGCACTGCACCGGCCAATGCCGGAGGGTCTCGGAAAACCCGCGATGTGGATCGCGACATCTCCGGACATGCTTTCGTGGGGCAGTCATCGATCCGTTGCGAGAGCGCGTGAAGGCTCCTGGGACGATGAAAAAATTGGCGGGGGTGCGGTTCCCTTTCGCGTCAGTACGGGGAGCGTCGACGGCTGGCTCGCGGTTTATCACGGCGTAACGGCCGCGACGACTACCTACTCCCTTGGCGCTCTGCTTCTTGACGCGGATGATCCGGGAAAGGTGGTTGCGCGCTCGCGCGACCCCATTCTGTCACCCGAAACACCGTACGAGCGCGAGGGATTCTTCGGCGGTGTCGTGTTCACCTGCGGGCTCCTCGCCGACGGCGATCTCGTGAGGATCTACTACGGTGCTGCCGACGGGGTCATGGCGGTGGCCGATCTGTCGCTTCAGGAGATTCTTGCCGGCATGTCCGGCTCTTGACCTTCGAGCTCGGTATCAATTACTGGCCGCGGCGGAGCGCCATGTACATGTGGCGCGAGTTCGACATCGCCGAGGTGCGCGAGGAAATGGATCAGATCGCGGACATCGGTTTCGAAGTCGTGCGACTGTTTGCGCTGACGGAGGATTTCCTGCCGGCGCCGATGACTGTCGATCAGACGATGGTGGAACGGCTCGTCGCCGTTGCAGGAGCGGCGAAGGACGCCGGACTTCGGGCAGTGCCCACTCTGATCGTCATCAACATGAGCGGTCGGTTCTGGTGGCCCGAATGGATGCTGGACTCGCACGGAATTCCGGGCGATTTGTACTCGGACCCGATTCTCGAGTCGCAGGTACTGCTCGCCGCGACGTGCGCGCGCGCACTGGCCGGTGATGACTCGATACGCGCCTTCGATCTGACGAACGAGATCGACGACGCGCAGCAGCCAAGGTCGAGAGAAGCGGGCAAGCTCTGGGCATCCACAATCGCGAATGCGATACGGCGCGAAGCTCCCGGTACGCCGATTCAGATCGGTGTGCATCTCCCTTCGCTGACTGCAGCGAACCGCCTGCGCGTCGACGATGTCGCCGTCATCGCCGACGAGGACTTGATGCACGCATATCCGCTATACAGCGAGGTCGCGCGCTCGTTCCTGGATCCGGAGCTTGTGCCGTTCTCGTGCGCGCTGACCTCTGCTCTTGCGGGGAGTGGGCGGCCGACACTGATGCAGGAATTCGGTCTGTGCACGGCGCCGCCGGGCGAGCCCGGACAGACGATCATCGATGATTTTCTTGGACAACCGCTTTCTCAGTATCTGGCGTCGGAGGATGAAGCGGCCAATTACTACGACGAGGTTCTCGACCGCCTGGTGATAACCGGGGCGGCAGGGGCGTATGCATGGTGCTATGGCGACTACGCTTCTCGACTTTTCGATCGACCGCCCATGGCAACCGCCGTACGGGAGCGTACATTCGGACTTGTTCGGGCGGACGGAACCGAGAAACCGGCGGCTGACGTGTGGCGGAGCTTCAGGAAGCGGCGCGACGGCGGGTTGCTTCCGGCAAGTGCGGGAATCCCGCATACGCTCGATGTGAGCGCCGACGAATACCATCGTGCGCCAGCGGAGAATTTCGCGCGTCTGTATGCGAGCTGGCTTTCGCGCAATCATGATCGCGCACTTTGACGAGCTGGTACGCACCGGATGGTGTCACGAGGCCAGGCGTGATCGCACGGCTTGAGCGCCTTTCCTCGAATCCGCTGATCCGGCCGTTCCAGATCTCATTCACCCGCGCGAGTGGGGCGTTTAACCCGGGCGCAACAATTGATCACGCAAGCGGCAGGGTTGTCCTGCTCGTTCGTGTTTACGAGGAGGACACGCGACGCTCGTGCCTTGCTCTCGCGCTTTCGTCCAATGGCGAGCGAATCGATGACATCTGGAATCGCCCCGCGATTACACCCGAGGCCTCTTACGAGGAATGGGGGGTCGAGGACCCTCGGATCACGTGGCTTCGTGATGAACGACGTTACGCAATCACGTACACGGGACATTCGCCGAGCGGTCCGCGCGTCTGCCTGATCACAACTGACGACTTGCTGGCGCCCGAGCGCTACGTGCGTCATGGGCCCCGCATTGCCGGTGAAAACAAGAACTGTGTGGTCTTTCCCGAAAAGATCGACGGCCAATACGTCGTTCTTCATCGGCCGATGCCGAACATCGTCTGCGTCAGGGTGCCGGCGCTGGAAGACCAATGGCCGGCGAGCGGCGTAACGCTCGTCGGCCCGCAGCCGGACACATGGCGAAGCTCCCGCGTCGGCGCGGGGTCGCCACCCATTCGAACGCGAATTGGCTGGCTTATGCCCTTTCACGGCGCTACTACCATAGAAGAAGGCAACGTCTATTCAATGGGATGGTGCGTGCTTGATCTGAAGAAACCAGAGATCGTGCGTTACGTCTCGGACTCTCCGGCATTGAGCCCGGAGACTTCATATGAGATCGAGTTCAGCGACGTCCCGCAGGTTGATCACGCCAACTTCAACACCGGTGTACGTGTCGTTTTCCCCCAGGGGCTTGTCGAGCTAGGCGATGACCTGCTCGTTTATTACGGCGCGGCCGATGTGTGCGTCGCGGGAGCACGAGTGAACAAGAGTGACCTTGTCGACTCCCTCGAGCGCGCAATCGAGCTGAATCAGGGCGGCATTCCGCTGTGAACGGCAGAGCCGGCACAATAAGGCTGCGGATCGTTGCGATATCACTCGCTGCCGCTCTGGCTCCGGGATGCAGCCGCGAAATCGAACCTGTTCCGCCCGGGCCCGCGCCGCTTTCGATAAACCTCGTTCACCTGCGCCAGATTGGCCTCGACGCAGTCGTTGGTGGGCGCCCGGTGCGCACCGTCGCGCTGTACGCGGAAGCCCCCGACTACCGCCCGCGCGGTTCACCCGCGCGCGACGGCTACGAAGGCATCGCAAGCGTAGACGACGCGGCACGTGCAGCCGTGGTCTACCTGCGCGCGTTCGAGCAGACCGGCGACTCCGCTGCCCGCCGCGATGCTCTCGGACTGCTCGCCTTCGTCGCCGCGATGGAACAGGGCGACGGGGAGTTCGTCAACTTCGTCGATACCAGCGGCCGCCTGAATCGCGATGCGCCCAGCAGCCGCAAGAGTATGTCGTACTGGGCTGCGCGCAGCTTGTGGGCGCTCGGCGAAGGCATGCGGGTGCTCGGCCCCGGTGACTCTGCGTTGATCAGCATGCGCCCGGTGCTCGACCGCACGGTTGCACGACTGGCTCGCGACGTTCGCAACGGAGCGTTGATCGGCGGTTCTGCAACGGCGACGGCTGAAGCGCTGCTCGGGCTGCTCGCGCTCCAGCGCGCCGAGCCGTCGTCGGAGCTCGCGTCGCTCGCTGCGAGCACCGCTTCCCTGTTGGTGCCTCTGTCAGCGGGGAACAATCAAACTCCGCCCTGGGGCGTGCGGGTTGATCGACCCGGTGCCCCGTGGCACGCCTGGGGAACGCGATCGACGGAAGCGCTCGCCATCGCAGCCGTTGTTCTCCAACGTCCTGATTTCGCCGTTGCCGCGAGACAGGAAGCAGACGGAGCCTGGGGCAGATTTCTCCTCGCCGGACAGGTTCCGGCGGAGATCGCGGCCGACGGAACAACGAAATGGTTTTCCCAGATCGCGTATGGCGTTGGCCCTGTGGTTGAGGGATTTCTCGCTCTCGCTGACGCGACCGGTGAGCAGAAGTACGCCGTCTTCGCCGGCCTGGTGTCGGGATGGTTCCTCGGGGCAAATCCGGCCGGCGTCGCGATGTACGACGAGAAAACAGGACGGACGTTCGACGGGATCGACGGACCGTCGCCGATAAAGCTCAATCGAAACTCCGGAGCGGAGTCGACCATCGAGGCGCTGCTTGCCCTTCAGGCCGTGACGAGCCAGCCGGAAGCGGCTGCCCATATGCGCTTTCGTCCCGTCGGCACTCTCGCCACGTCGCTGGCGACAGTACCGGATCAGCGGGAATTCAGGGGGCCCGGCGGCGAAAGTGTCGTGCTGAAGCGAGGAGCTTCAGGCGTGGAGATTTCCAACGCCGCGACCGCTTCGACAACGGCGAAGGCACGAGAACCGATTGCTCTCACGTATTGGCCGGCTGCAAACCCGTCCGAAACACGCCTTGCCATCGAGCTCGCTGCGCAGTGGAACAAGGAAAACCCCGATGTGCAGGTGCGCGTGCAGCCGCTCCCTGCCGGTCGTTCGACGGAGGAAGTTCTGCTCGCGGCAATCGTCGCCAGGGCAACGCCGGACGTGAGCTCGAACGTTTCTTCGGCGCTGCTCTCGCGGCTTGTACGCGCCGGAGGAGTGGTGCGCCTCGACAATCGTGTGGCGACGAGCGCGCGTCTCAACGAACGGACGAGCCCGGCAATGCTCAGCTCTCTGCGCCTTCCGGATGGCGGCATTTACGCATTTCCGTGGAAGACGAATCCCGAGATGCTGATGTACAACGTTGATCTTTTCCGAGCGGCGGGCGTCTCGGCACCGCGCACGCACTCGGAGATGCTCAACGTCATGCGGCGCCTGACACGCGATACCGATGGCGACGGAAGACTGGACCGCTGGGCATTCTGGGCGACGCTCAAGACTACCTGGTTCGAGCGATTCTATGATTTTTATCCGCTGTATCTCGCGAGCTCCGGAGGGCGGACGCTGGTAACCGGCGGAAAAGTCGTGTTCGAGAACGAAGCGGCTGTCGCGGCGCTACAGCTATTGCGGCGCGGTTTCGATGAAGGCGTGCTGCCACGTTCCAATTTTGCGTTGGGGCGCGATCCCTTCGCCGATGGGACGGTTGCGATGAAGATCATCGGACCGTGGTTTCTAATGGAGCTCGAGCAGATCAAGGCGCCCGGCCTGAACTATGACGTCACTCCCGTGCCCGGAGCCGACGGGACAAAGGCCGGCGATAGTTACGCGTTCGCAGATCTGCGGAGCATTGCAGTCTTCTCTACGACGAAGCATCCGGAAGAGGCGGCCCGCTTTGTCGCGTACCTCACCTCGCCTTCAGCGGATCGCATGCTGATCGAAACAGCGAGCCAGCTTCCCTATCGGCGCGGCCTCTCTCTCGATCCGCGCTTTTCCACAGCCCTGAAACGCTGGCCGCGGCTCGCGACATACGCGACGCACGTCGACCGCACTCGTGATGTCGATCTCGACCCCGATATCGTCGAGATCTTCGACCTGATCTCCGAGGCGTATGAAGAAGCGGCGATTTACGGGAAGGCCCCAGTGCGGGAGGCGCTGTCGCGCGCGGCGACCGAAGCGAGGAAAATCGTGAATGCGCGCTGAGCAGCGGTCGGGCACACTGCTGGCGGCGCCGTATGCGCTTTTTCTTCTGGCATTCGCGGCTTATCCAATCGCGTTCGCGCTCGTGCTCGTGTTTCTCCAATGGGACCTCGTAACGCCGCCGTCCTTCGCGGGACTGGACAACGTGCAGCTGCTGGCAAACGACGCGCGATTCTGGCGCGCCGTCGGGAACACGTTCGTCTTCCTCGCTATCCACGTTCCGCTGCAGATCGCCACCGCGTTGGCACTCGCCGTCGCGCTCAATCGTCCGCTGGCACTTCGCGCTTTCTGGCGCGCCGCATTCTTTCTACCCGTCGTGATCTCGGGCGCCGTAGTCGCAATACTCTGGAGTAACCTGTACGCCACCGACGTCGGCTTGATCAACAAGCTGCTCGTGCGAATCGGCCTGTCACCCGTTCCCTGGCTGACCGATCCAAACACCGCGATGCCGGCGATCGCCGCTATGGTCACATGGAAGAACGTCGGCTTCTACGTGATCATCTACCTCGCCGGCCTTCAGTACATTCCGCGCTCCTGTCAGGAAGCGATCGAGATCGAAGGCGCCACGTCCTGGCAGCGATTCCGGCACCTCACGCTGCCGATGCTGCTCCCGCAGACGATCCTCGTTGTCACGCTCTCCACCATCAACGGCTTTCAGCTTTTCATCGAGCCATACGTGATGACAGGCGGAGGTCCGCTCAGACGGACATACTCGATCGTTCTCTACCTCTACACGAACGCCTTCTCGTATCAGAAGATGGGATACGCAGCGACCATCGGAGTCGCATTGGCACTCATCATCGGCACTGTGGTTTTCATTCAGCGGCGCGTGATCGGTACGGCGGAGGCTGTCTGAAGACACTCGGCCGCATCGCGCTGTACACCGGGCTGACGCTCGCCGCGCTGACGTTCATCTATCCATTTCTCTGGATGGCGTCAGCGACTTTCAAGCCGCCCATTGAAATCGGAACGCTGTCTCTCGTCCCCGACCAGTTCACGCTCGACAACTACCGTACGATGTGGGCGCGGGCACCATTCGGTCGCGCGTTGATCAACAGCGCGCTCGTGGCTGGCACAATCACCATGTCGGTGCTGATCTTCGGGTCGATGACCGCTTATGCGATGGCTCGCCTTCGCTTCCGCGGAAGCCCACTCCTCAACGCGGCCACCATTGGTGTTCTACTCGTACCGGGACAGCTCACGCTGATTCCTCTGTACACTCTGATCGTGCAGCTCGGATGGATCGACACGTATGCAGCGCTCATCGTTCCCTATC
>JALYJX010000099.1 GCA_030775065.1 Gemmatimonadota bacterium
CTGGACGTCGAAGATCGCGGCTTCTTCGGGACCCGCGTGATTCTCAGCGCGCTTTTTCACCTGCTCGAGGCGCTCCTTGGCCCCGTCGATTGCCGCGTGTAGTCTCGCGATCTCAGCCGGCACCGCTTCGTCAGGGACAATCGTGTGCGGGACATCGGGCACTTCCCAGAGCAGAAGATGCACAGGGCCTATTACGATGCCCGGCGAGGCGGGCATGCCGATGATGCGTCTGTCGGTGACGGTGCCGTCGCGAGTCACGATTCTCCGAACTTCGCCGCAGCGAGCACAGCAAGTGCGTCCAGGGCCGCATCCGCGTCAACACCCTCCGCGCGGATGAGAATTGTCGACCCGAATTCTGCGGCGAGCATCATGACGCCCATGATGCTTTTTCCATTTACCTCGAGCTCGTCGCGAATGATGGTGATCTCACTCTTGAAGCGCGCGGCTGTCTTCACGATCTCGGCGGCGGGTCGCGCGTGCAGACCGAGCTTGTTGGTTATCCGCACCGTGCGCTCGGGCATCATCCGAGCACCGAGTAAAGGACGAACAACGCCAGAATCGCGAGCGCCAGACGCCACCCTTCGGAGTGTTCCGCGAACCGCGCCAGCAGAATGCCGCCGACAATGGCGAACACGGTGATCGTCCCGGCGAGTGCCTTTCCGCCGCCCGAGACGCGGTGCGCCACAAGGGGAATAGCGACCCCCGCGAGGAATGACGCGGCAGCTCCGACGTACTGCGGCGCCCGGCGCAGCAGCGGGTGCCCCAGCGCATCGGCGACCCGCAATCCCCTCTCGAATCCAACTCGAAGTCCCCATGCGCGGAGTGAGAGATGACCGAGATTGTAGAGCAACAGAAAGATAGCCACGACCAGTGGAGGTCGCGCGTCGAGACCGAACGCAATCAGCGCAATGAGTGAGCAGAGCGGGAGCCAGCTCGCCCACACGAGTCGATCGCCGACGCTGCCGAGCGGCCCGCCCAACGCGATGCGGAATCGCTCGATCATGCCCGGCGCTACGCCGTCGAGCTCCGCGCGGGCGAGTGCGCCCACCGCGACTCCGGCAAAATACGGATGCGCGTTGAAATACCGCGCGTGCCGCGACAGCGCATTCGTGTAAGCTTCTCCGCCGCGACCGCCGGGCAGAAGGCGCAGCGCCGGCTCCATGCAGAACGCGATTCCATTGCCGAGCAGAGTCTCGTAGTTCCACGCGCCCTGCACGGCAAAGAGCCGGAGGTAGATGCGCAGCCATGTGGACAGGGGAAGACGCACTTCGCTCGTCACGGCCGTGCTCATCGGGCCACCAGCAGCGACACGCTGACGGCGAGGCCCGCGAGGAAAAACACCGCAGCGTGCGGAATGCTGTGGAAGATCTTCCACACCGCTCCAGCCGCCACAACGGCGGCAATCGCAACCACTATCGCCTGCGAGTACACAGCGCCCGTATTCCACGCAGCGACGACGGCCGGAACGAGCGACCTGAAAACCAGCATCGCTGCCAGCGCCACAAGACCGCCGCGAACAAAATCAGCAGTCAGACCAAAAATCTGGAGGCCCACAATCGCGTTGGCTGAGCCGGCATCCAGCTCGCTGCGCAACCGCGTCGCACGAAATGCATTGATGCGTCTGAGCTTCACCATGCTCCAGCCGCTGACCACGGCAGTCAGAAGCGCAGCAAGAACGCTCACCGCCAGCGCTCCCGGAGGCGACCCGTGCTGAGCCGCGAAGAGCGCTCCTCCGACAACGCTTGCCGAGCCCCACTCCGGATACTTCGAAGCGCCGAACGGAAGCATGCCGAGCGCAATCAGCTCGAGCACCGCTCCGATCATCAGGCCAGCGAACGCGTTGTCGAGAAATGCGCCCGCCGCCGTTGCCGCGACGACAGGGCGGGAGATCATCGCCTGCGGAAACGTGACGACGTCGAGTCCCAGCAATGCCGCCAGCAGCACGATCGGAACTACGTCCATCACGCTCATGCCGACCTCTCGATGCCGGGCGAAGCGCGGAGCACCTCATCCATCGGCACGGCCCGCGCAGCAGGCACGTCCTGCGCGGTAACCTTTACCCCGCCAGCGATTATCTCGCGAAGCTCACTCTCTTCCTCCGCCGTGAGGAATACATAACGCATCTTCTGCGTCCGTCCCGGCCTGTGGTGCAGGCCGCCCACGTTGATCGCGCGAACGCTTTCAACCCCGCGCAGCAAGGCGTGCATTGTGGAAATGTTGCCGGTGAGGACGATGCTGCGGCGCGGATCGTCTGCGTATGTCGCGTGGTCCCGGATGGCGGTCGCGACATCGGCAAACCGGATCTCCATCTCCGGCGGTACGCCCATGCGGTAGAGGTCCTGCTCCCAGTCGCTTTGAGCAACCTCGTCGTCCACGAGAACGATCAGCTGAAGATCGAGGGGTTGTCCCCAGCCAACGACTACCTGACCGTGGACGAGTCGATCATCGATGCGGTACAGCTCGACGGGCATCAGCCTTCGCAGTGCGCGGACAGTGAGGTCCTACCCTTCTCGGCAGCGTGTCGCGCAGCTTCTGCAGGCGTTTCATCACCACGGAAGACAAACTCGAGCAGCGTCGCCAGGTTGGTGCCGGTGACGAGGATAACGCCCGCAGTGTCACGCATGATTCGTCGGACCGCGATGGTGGCGCTTCCCGCAGGGAGGTCAGTGAAAAACACTTTTACGCCCAGAGACTCCGACCGCGTGCGCAGCCGCGACTCGATATCCTCACCGCTGAGCCCGGAGTTGGAGAACGCCACGAAAACCTTGCCATAGCCGGTGATCTGCTCGACGGCACTCACCATTCCCTCGGGGAATGAGCCGTGACCGGCAATGATCGCGCGCGGTGTCTGCGCCTCGACGTCCTTCGAGTCGGGCTCCCCGGCGCTACTCGTCATCTTCCTGCAGATATTCCCGCACGCTGCCCGCGGCTGCCTGCCTCATCCGGCCGATGAGCCGCTCGTTGAATGCCTGCGCCGGATTGATTCCCGAGTAGCGCAGCAGATGATTCAGCGCGATTACCTCGGCGATGACGGTGATGTTCTTGCCCGGATTGAGCGGCACCGTAATGAGCGGGACTTCCACGTCGAGGATTGTCGTCGTCAACATGTCGAGGCCTGTGCGATCGACGACGGCTTCCTGATCCCAGTCGTCGAGATTGACAACCACTTCGATTCGCTTCTGCTGCCGCACGGCGCGGATGCCGAAGATCGATGGAATGTCTATCAGCCCGACCCCGCGAATTTCCATATGATGGCGCTGAAGCTCGTGGCTGCGGCCGATCAGCACGTCGTTCCCCCGCCGCGTTGTGATGACGAGATCGTCGGCAACGAGCCGGTGACCGCGCTCAACGAGATCGAGAACGCATTCCGATTTCCCAATTCCGCTGCGGCCCGTGAAGAAAAGACCAACCCCGAACACATCCGCCAGTGATCCGTGAAGTGTGGTCGTCGGCGCAAACTCGCCCTCGAGAACCGGCTTTACGCGGCGATAGAACTCCGCCGTCTTGAGGCGCGTCCGGAGAAGCGCAACGCCGGCATGCGTTGCCGCGCTGGCTAGTCCATCCGGCAGATCCTGACCCTTGGTGACAATCACCACAGGCAACGGAAACGAAAAAAAAGCCGAGAGGATCTTGTCGCGGTGGCCTGGCTCGAGCGACGTAAGATATGTAATCTCAGTCTCGCCGAGTACCTGCAGGCGTTCTGCAACGAATCGCTCGACATATCCGGCGAGGGCAAGCCCGGGACTCGACAGATCGGCGCCGGGAATCTCCCGATCCAGGCCGCGGCCGTCGCCGAGGTCTTCGAGCTGCAGCGATTCTCCGCTCCGCTCGAGGAGTTGTCCCACGGTGAGCGAGCGCGTCACGCCCGCAGGACCCCCGCCGCATCGCGCCCTGACGCCCTTGTGCTGCGCTCACGCATCCCTGCGCGTTTGCGAACTCCGGATTTTCGAGCGCGGCCGAGTCTGCGGACCTGTGCGCTGAGTCTGGCTATTGACGCCGAAAGGGCTCGCCCGTAAAAGCGGTCTTCGGCGAGCGCCACGATGTTTCGCTGGCGCGGGGCGTGAAGCACGATTTCCACGCGCTTGACGGGGCCATCCTGCTCGAACCGCACGATGGCGTCAACGGCCCGCGTGAGCCGCGCTGCCGCTCGCTGAACGGCCAGCTCCGCGCGACGGCGCATGCGGTCAGAGATCACTGCATGGTGGGAGTGAAAAATTATCTCCACAGGTTCCTGCCTTTCATCACGACTTCCTCGAGGTGCGAGATTGTGTTGTCGGCCGCTTTGGTCCAGGTGAAATCTTCGGCAAAACGCCGGCCTCCCTCGCCCATCATCTTCACGAGCGAGGGAGAAGCGGCAAGCGTGCGCATTGCCGCGGCCATTGCGGTGATGTCTCCGTGCGGCACGAGTATTCCCGTCTCTCCGTTGACAACGGATTCGCGGATCCCTGGCGATTCGCTCGCGATGACCGGCGTTCCACACGCGGCAGCTTCCATGTTGCTGATTCCCCAGCCTTCCTTGGGTGACGCAAGCATCGCTGCCCACGCACGCCGGAGCAACATGAGCTTCGTCTCTTCCGGAACGAAGCCAAGAAAATGCACTTGTCTTTGCAGGCCGAGATCGGCTGCGAGTTTTTCCAGCGCCGGACGATAGTCGCCCGTGCCTGCAATATCGAGCGTTGCGGTCTTGTCAGCGAGCTCGCCAAAAGCACGGATGATCAGGTCCACGGCCTTGTAGCGTTTGAGCCGTCCTATGCAAAGGAAGCGGGGATCGGGCGAGCGCACGGAGTAATCGGGAGTCAGCGCTTCCGTGTCTACACCATTATAGATCACGCGCACGTGGCTCCGTGGTATTCCGCGCACAGCGAGGTCGTGAGCAGTGCTCTTGCTCACGGCCTGGAACGGAACGTTGCGGTAGAGCCAGCCGATTGGACGCTCCGCGAGCCAGAGGGCGGCGGCGAGAGGCGCGGCAGTCTCACGGAACGCCGTCGCTCCAAAGAGATGATGCACGAGGCCGACGAGGCGTTCGATTCTCCAAAGCGGCGTATAAAGTGGAGCCTTGTTCAGGTCCTCTATGACTACGTCGTATTGCCGCCACACGAGGTGCTTCCTGTAATATCCGTACGCAAGAAACGGATAGGTGTGGCGAGAGCCGACGCGGTGCACGTGAATGCCATCGAGAACAGTTTCGGGCGCGGATTCCTTCCACCCGCTGCAAAGCAGGTCGACTTCGTGCCCTCGCGCAGCAAGTCGGCCGAAAATCTGATGAAGGTGCAGCTCCGCTCCGCCGGCCTGCGGATTTTCGCGGTCGAGCCAGTTCAGGACGAGGATGCGCACTAAAGAACGCCGGCACGTCGCGCATAGGCATCGAGCACACCGTTCACGAAGCGCGCGCTCGCCGCACTGCCGAAGCGCTCTGCGAGTCGCACAGCTTCCTGAATCACAACGCGGGGCGGCGTCTCTCGACGCTCGAGCTCAGCCGCTCCGAGTCTCAGAACGCAGCGCTCGATTGCGCCGATCCTCTCGAGCCGCCAGTTGTCGGTCACGTCAACCAGGCCAGCGTCGAGCTCCTGGTGCGAGCCGGCAACCGTTCCCACGATCGCGCCCGCGAATTTGCGCTCCTCCGGACTCACCGCGAGATCGTCCCAGACTCGAACCGCCACTTTCGCGAGATCCTGTCCCGGCCGCACATCCCACGCGTAAAGCGCCTGGAGCGCGCGTGCGCGCCCCCGGGTCTCAACTCTCATCGGTCACGTCCAGATGCTGCATCAGATCAGCCATCTCGAGCGCCGCAACAGCGGCGTCCCAGCCCTTGTTGCCATGCACGCCACCGGCACGCTCTTCAGCCTGCTCAACATTGTCGCACGTGAGCAATCCAAAACCGAGCGGGATATCCGACTCGCTCGCCGCATCGGCCAGACCTCGCGAGGCTTCGCCGGCCACGTAGTCGAAATGCGGAGTGTCTCCGCGAATGACGGCGCCGAGCGCGACCACGGCATCGTAGCGCTCACTACCCATCACGCCGCGCACAGCGAGGGGCAGCTCCCACGCGCCAGGCACCCAGTACACATCGATGTCCTCGAACGCTACGCCGTGCCGCACGAGCGCGTCGAGAGCGCCGTCCACGAGCGCGCGCGTGATGGGCTCGTTGAATCGGCTTGCGACGACCGCGATGCGCCTGCCCTGGCCCCGCGGCGTACCACTCAGCTCGGCCATTCAGGAGGCGAGAAGGTGGCCTAGCTTGTCGCGCTTCGTGTCGAGGTAATCGGAGTTCTCAGCCGTAGCGGGCTGAACGATCGGCACTCTTTCCGCCACCGCGAGGCCGTACCCTTCGAGGCCGATCAGCTTGCGCGGGTTGTTCGTGAGGGGCCGGAGTTTCCTGACGCCGACGTCGAGAAGTATCTGCGCACCGATACCGTAGTTGCGTAGGTCGGGTTTGAAGCCGAGCTGCTCGTTGGCTTCGACCGTGTCGACGCCCGTGTCCTGGAGCTCGTACGCCTTGAGCTTGTTAAGCAGTCCGATACCCCTGCCCTCCTGATCGAGGTAGACGATCACTCCCAGCCCTTCCCGGGAGATCATCTCCATCGCCGTATGCAGCTGCCATCCGCAGTCACAGCGAAGCGAATGGAACACGTCACCCGTGAGACACTTCGAATGCATCCGCACCAGCACACTGTCGGTCGCCTTCTCGACGTCGCCGAACACGAGCGCGATGTGCTCATGGTCGTCGACGTCGTTGCGGTAGCCGATCACTCGCCATACTCCAACTTCAGTTGGCAGACGGGCTTCCGCGACACGATGCACCAGACGCTCGGACTTGAGGCGGTGCGCCACGAGCTGAGCAACTGTAATGAAGGTAAGGCTGTGTTTCTCCGCGAACTCCTCGAGCTGCGGCCGGCGCGCAGTGGTACCGTCTTCGTTCAGCACCTCGCAGACTACTCCCGCAGGATAGACTCCGCCCAGCCGCGCGAGATCTACTGCCGCTTCCGTATGACCTACGCGCTGGAGCACTCCGCCCTCACGGGCGCGCAGCGGAAAGATGTGGCCCGGTCGGCGCAGATCAGCCGGGACCGTGGCAGGATCGACAGCGACCAGAATTGTCTTTGCCCGATCCTGCGCACTGACACCTGTGGTAACGCCGAACCGGTGCGCAGCATCGATGCTCACAGTGAACGCGGTGCGCTGCTCTTCCGTGTTCTGCTCGCTTTGCTGCGGGAGGCGAAGCTGGTCAGCGCGGTCGCCGGTAAGGGCCAGGCAGATCAGTCCGCCGGCGTTCCGAATCATGAAGTTTATCAGCTCGGGGGTAACGAGCGACGCGGCGCAGATGAGGTCGCCTTCGTTCTCGCGGTCCTCGTCGTCCGCCACCAGAATCATCCGGCCCGCTTTGATGTCGGCAATCGCCTGCTCGACCGTTCCAAATCCCATTTCAGTTCCCTTTAGTCCGACCAACTGCCAGGTCGGGAGTTGAAATACGGCGCCGCCAGGCGCCGCACGTATTTTCCTATTACATCGGTCTCCACGTGCACCCGACTACCCGGTGCGAGATCACCAAGCGTACTGTGGTTCAAGGTGTATTCTATGAGCGAGACTTGCAACCGGTTGGCCGTTATCGCGTTGACGGTGAGGCTAACGCCGTCGATGGCCACCGATCCATGCGGAATCACCCAGTCCGTCAGGGACTCCGGAATGTCGATATCGACGATGAGCGCATCGTCGATCTTCTCCGTTGAGAGCACCGACCCGACAGCGTCCACGTGACCCTGGACCATGTGGCCTCCGAAGCGGCCGTCGGCTCTCATGGCTCGCTCGAGGTTCACGCGCCTGCCGGCGGCCCATTCTTCGATCGTCGTGCGCTCGAGCGTCGTAACTATGGCGGCCACCGTGAAGAGGCCGGCTCGGGTCGCGAGCACAGTCAGGCACGCCCCGTTTACGGCAATGCTCTCCCCGTCGCTGAGGTCGCTGAACGTCGAACGAATCTCGAGCGTGTGGCCCGAAGATGATCTCGTCACGGAGTCGACAGTTCCAATGTCTTCGATCAGTCCAGTGAACATCAGAGCGGAGCCGGAGAATAGATGGTCATGACGTCATCCCCGAATCGTTCCGTCCGGAGAGCATGAAAGCGGGGTGCGTGCGCGAGGTCGTGTGCCGCTACTCCCGCAAAAGCGTTCAGTGATCCGGCGCCGAACACGATCGGTGCCTGAAAGATAATCAGCCTGTCGACGCTGCCTTCTCCGAGAAAGGATGCAGCGAGCCCCGCTCCGCCTTCGACGAGGAGCGAAGTGATTCCCCGCGCCTTGAGCTTGGCCAGGGCGTCGTCGAGGTTGCGAGCGCGGATTGCCTCCACACCCGCCTTTACGAGATCGGCGGGGAGCCGCGCGGTCCGCGTCGTAATGAGAACAGTTGGAACTTCCCGCGCTGTTCTCGCGAGCACGCTATTGGCGCTCAGCCGTGCGTGACGATCGAATACGATGCGTACCGGCTGCGCACGTGGAGGTGGATCGAGCCGAGCAGTGAGGAGCGGATCGTCTGCAATCGCCGTTGCAATCCCCACGGCGACTGCATCGTGAGCCGCCCGTAATTTCTGAACCTCAACGCGGGCCAGTGGACCGGTGAGCCAGCCGCGAGTTCTCTCGGCATCCGCGATCGCGCCGTCCAGAGAGATGGCGAGCTTGAGAGTCACCCAGGGCCGTGCAAGGCTGAATGAAGCGACGAACGGCGCATTCAGCTCGCCCGCCTCGGCTTCGAGAACACCGAAATCGACTGCAACGCCGCTCGCTCGGAGACGCTCGGCGCCGCCGCCTGCCAGTGGATTCGGATCCTTTACGGCTGCGACAACGCGGGTTATGCCTGCCGCGAGAATTGCGTCGGTGCACGGCGGAGTGCGCCCCTCGTGATTGCACGGCTCGAGATTGACGTAGAGCGTCGCTCCGCTGGCGCGACTGCCTGCCGCGCCGATTGCCACGACTTCCGCGTGCGGCTCGCCCGCCCTCGCATGATAACCGTCGCCGACAATTTCGCCGTTGCTGACAACGACGGCTCCCACCATTGGATTGGGAGCCGTCTGACCCAGCCCGAGCCGCGCGAGCTCGAGCGCCCTCGCCATGAAAGCGGCGTCTCGGGTTTCGTCAGTCGAGGACGACGTTGCCGCTCCCCGCTCGAATCTCTCCCATCGGCCATGCAGCGATGCCGGCGGCGTCAACCCCGCGCACAATCTGGTCGGCGTATTCGGGCGCGGCGATCACGACCATTCCGACTCCCATGTTGAACACGCGGAACATTTCGTCGCGCGGAACTTCCCCGGCTTTTTCGAGCGCGCTGAAGAGCGGCGGGACATCCCAGCTTCTCAAATCGACGATCGCGTCGAGATTCGCCGGCAGCACGCGGTCGAGATTTCCCGGCAGCCCGCCGCCGGTGATGTGCGCCATCGCATGGATTTTTTCCAGCAGCGGCTTCAAAATCGAGAGGTATGACCGATGGACCGTGAGCAGCGCATCCGCCACCGACTGATCACTACCCGGGAGCATATCCGCTGGCGCAAGCTTCATTCGCTCGGCGACGATCTTCCTCGCAAGCGAGTAGCCATTCGTGTGCAGGCCGGAGCTCGCGAGCCCCACGAGCACATCGCCTTCCTCCACACGCGGCGATCCCTTCACCTCGTCTTCCTCTACGCACCCGACGATGAATCCGGCGAGATCATAGTCGGGCGGCGTGTAGATCCCGGGCATTTCTGCCGTCTCGCCGCCGACGAGGGCACACTCGTTTTCACGACAGCCCGCGGCGACTCCCATGACGACATCCTCCAGCACGGCCGCATCGAGTGCTCCGAACGCGACATAGTCGAGAAAAAACAGAGGGACCGCGCCCTGAGTGAGGATGTCGTTGACGCAATGATTGACGAGATCGTGACCGATTGTCGAATGACGCCCCGCTTCGATTGCCACCCGAATCTTCGTGCCGACTCCGTCGGCACTGGAGACGAGCACGGGGCTCCGCATTCCCGTTGGAGCGCGAAACATTCCACCGAATCCGCCGAAGCCTCCGAGAACTCCCTTGGTATGTGTCGATAGGACGAGCTTTGATATCCGTGATTTCGCTTCGTCGGATACGGAGATGTCCACGCCTGCATTGCGATAGCGGAGCGCGCCGCTGGTCACGCAGGCAGCTCCTCTTCGAACGCGGTGAGACTGCGGAGCTGACGCACCCGGGCGTCTACCTCCTCTCGCGTGAGCGTCATCAGTCGCTCCGTCGAGAATTTTTCCACCGCGAATGATCCGAGTGCTGACCCATACATGACAGCGCGGCGCATGTTGGCTTCGCTGAGATCACCCGTCCGCGCGAGATAACCGATGAAGCCGCCCGCGAACGAGTCTCCGGCGCCAGTGGGATCGAAAACGCTTTCCAGTGGATACGCCGTTGCAAAGAAAATGCTCTCGCGGCTGAACATGAAGGCACCGTGCTCTCCCTTCTTGATGATGACGTGCGTTGGACCGAGATCCATGATCCACTTCGCCGCTTGCACAAGGTTGACCTTCTCGGAGAGCTGACGCGCCTC
>JALYJX010000100.1:0-5829 GCA_030775065.1 Gemmatimonadota bacterium
CTGGTCTGGCTCCCGTAGCTGTCGGCCATGCATACGACTTCAGATGGCCTGCCAAGCGTGTTGCTCCTCGCGTCGGGCGCCGTTAGACCCAAGCCCCTCAGAAAGCCGTTGTGTCGCTGAGCGCCCACCGGATGTCCGGGGAGCAGGTCAAGAGTAGCGATTCTCGCAGGCTTCCCTGCCAGTGCGCCCTTCGCGTACTGACCGATCAGCAACCCGGCCTTGTAATTGTCGCTGGCGAACAGCGCGTCGGTGGCGGTCACCGGATCGGTTGGACTGTCGAGCGCGATCACGAGCACACCTTTCGCGCGCGCTTTTCTGATCGCGGGCACGATGGCCTTGGAGTCGCTCACCGTGATGAGAATGACCTTCGCGCCGGCGGCGATCATGTTCTCCATCGCAGTGACCTGCGCAGCGTTGTCGCCGTCGTGCTTGCCAGCGCCGGACAAAAGCCGCACACCATTCGATTTCGCGGCCGCCTGCGCTCCTTCCTTCATCTTCACGAAAAACGGGTTCGTGTCTGTCTTCGTGATGAGACCGATCACCGGCGCCGTTCCCTGAGCGATAGCCACGCCGGCGATGAGCGGCGCAACGAGTAGAGTTACCAACGCGGCGCGGAGCAAACGCATTGGAGGCATCGCTAAGCGCGCGAGGTCCAGGACAGCTCGCCCTTTCTCCGTCAGCTCTTTCGCGGCCCAGCCGCCGGAGATCCCGGACCCCACAACGATTGCATCAAACGCTGAGGCCTGCACAGCTTCCTCCGTTGTCGTCGGACATATCAACGCACGCCGGCGCTCGTGGATCGAGGCCCACGGGACGCGGCGCATCCAATATGACGAGGAATTCACTCAATGGCGACGAGCGTACCCCGCTAAGTTCTTTACGAATGTCGACGGGGCGATTTTGAAGATTCCTGGATACGCACTGCTCGCTGTGATTCTTGGATGCGGCGGTCGCAGTGGTACAATCTGGGGGGGAAACGACTCCGGATTTACTCCAGCGGGGTCGATTGGCATCGAGCCCGTAGGAAGCGGATTGAAACGGCCGATCTACGTCAGTGCGCCATCGGGCGACTCACGCCTGTTCGTCGTTGAACAAGGTGGACTCATCCGCCTCGTTAAGAATGGTGTCGTTCTACCACAGCCGTTCCTCGACATTCAAACGCTCGTTCACAGCGACGCCGAGCAGGGGCTGCTCAGCATGGCCTTTCATCCCGCGTACAAGTCGACCGGTTATTTCTTCGTCTACTTTCTCGATCGGAATCGTCACATTCGGATCGAGCGCTTTCGCGTCACCGCGGATCCCGATGTCGCCGACCCTGCGAGCGGGCGAACAATTCTCTCCATCAACAAGCCAGGGTGGGAGCACAACGGCGGGCTGATCAGGTTCGGGCCGGATGGAATGCTGTACATCGGAACCGGTGACGGCGGAAACCGGCCCAGGTTTGCGCGGAATGCTCAGGACCCACAGTCCCTGCTGGGCAAAATGCTGCGGGTCGACGTCAATGACGAAGCCGGCTACAAAATCCCCTCGGGCAATGCGTTTCCTCCAGGAGGAAATGCCCGGCCCGAGATCTGGGCGGTGGGGCTTCGCAACCCATGGCGCTTCGACTTCGACAGCGCGGCAAGCCTCATCTACATCGCGGACGTCGGCCAGTACCACCGAGAGGAGGTCAACATAGTTCCGTCGAGTCTCGCTGGCGTTAATTTCGGTTGGAACATCATGGAAGCGGGCCTGTGTTACGAGATCTTCAGGAGCGGGCGGACAGGTGCGATCTACTGGAAGCTCACACGGGTCTTCGGGCGGATTCCAATCTGTCGCACGCGGGGGCTTCACGATCCGCCCGTAGAGTATGTCCACTCGGTGAAAGGGTGCGCAGTAATCGGCGGGTCTGTGTACGGGGGCCGGCGAATCCCAGCTCTCTCCGGGCACTACCTCTTTTCGGACTTCTGCGGTCGCTGGGTGCGGAGCTTCAAGTATGCCGGCGGAGAGGTCGATGAAAAGCGGGAGTGGAAAACCGCCGACATAGGTCAGGTGGTGTCGTTCGGCGAAGACGGACTCGGAGAGATGTACATCATCGGAGACAAGGGCGTGTTCCGGCTGACGGATTTGCTGAAGTGAACGCGCGCGATGATTACGCATCGACGGACTCGCGGCATCAGAAACTGTTGCTCATGGCAATCCTTGCGCTCGCACTCGTGTTGCGATTGCCGGGCTTCAACGAAAGCCTCTGGAACGACGAGTTGTGGTCCACACTTCTCAAGCTCGACAGCGTCAGGGGATTGATGTTCGAGATCGCTACGGACGCGCACCCTCCTTTCTACAGCGTCGTCATGTTCGTCTGGGTGCGCCTCTTCGGAGATAGCGAAATCTCTGTGCGCATGCTGCCACTGATATGCGGTCTGCTGACGATCGCTCTCACCGCGCGGCTGGCGACCGAATATGGCTCGGCACGAGCGGCTGGTGTCGCGGCGCTGATTCTCGCGATCTCGCCGCCCCACATATGGTACTCGCAGGAAGCACGGCAATACGCACCGCTGGTTCTGATGCTGACCGCATGCACCTGGGGGTTTCGCCGATTCCGCGAGACGCAGGCGATTCGATGGTATGTGGCCTATGCGGCTCTCGCCTTGTGCATGGTGTTGACGCACTACTTCGCGATCGCTTACGTGGGTGCGTTCACCCTGCTGGCAATGCCCGATCGGCGGATCCGTCGTCGGATGTTGTGGACAGGCGTCGCGATCGCCTCTGTCATCGGCTGCTACCTCGCCGTACGGTGGCGACTGAACGTTCTGCCGACACAGCTCGGCCATCTTCGCGGATTCGGACTCGTTCAGGCGTGGTCGTTGTTCTTCGACTGGTACGTAATCGGCGGCGCAATCGGCTTTCCAGGCAGGCGCGGCCTCTCCACGGAGCGCGGCGTACTGGCAGTGCAGCTGGTTCTTCTCGCGCTCGTCGTCCGCGGTCTCTATCGCGTAGCGGCAGGCTCCGCTCCAACCGAGTCCAGCCTCGGGCGATGGGATGCGTTTGCAAGACGGTGGGAGCTCGCAATCCTTCTGCTCATTCTCCCTCTCGGGCTCCTCACGCTAGGACTCATCGGGGCGAAACACTTCTACATTGAGCGCAGTGCAATCACGGCTCTACCGTTCTTCGCGATCGCGGTTGGCATCGGCGCAACGTCATGTACCTCGCGGCGATGGCGCGTGGCGAGCGTCGCCCTCATTGCCGGTTTTGGCACGCTTGTGCTCGCCAACTACTACGCAAGGAGCGATAGAGGGACCGTCTACATCGCCAATCCCGATTGGCGGACTGCGGCGCAATGGCTTCGGCAGCAGCATACCCTTTCCGGACGTCCGGTGGTCATCCTGTCGCTCACACCTGCAGTCGAGCTCCTGTACTACGATCACGATTTGCGGTTGATCGACGCGCCGAGGGGTCCCACGACCCGCGTGTTCGCGGCCGACGCGCAGAACGCCGGGAGCCTGCGAGAGCGATTGAAGCGCCGCTTCACTCCTCCTTTCGACACACTTCGGGGAAAGGCGGGTCGCATTTACATGTTGGGGGCGCCTGAGGTTCCACTCGTGAAATCCGCCCTGGATCGCGAGCAAGCATCAGAGTTCTTCGTCGTGACAAACCGCCACATCGTAAATAAGGACCGCTTGAGGGATGTCATCGCAGCGGACCCATCATTCGTTATCGAGACAGTCTTCGAGCCGAAGGGAGTCCGACTGCTCAGAGTTCGTCGAATCGCCGCCGACGGGGAAGGCGGCTAACGCTGGCTATTCGGCGAAGGAATCCCTCAATTCGATAGTGGGCCGTGCGTCTCGATTGGACCATCCGCTGACAGGTCGTCCAGCGTCACCGGCCTGAACATCAAATCGATCGCGAGCCAGATCGTCTTCGAAAAGGGATAGGCGGTGATGACACCTGCGGCGAGGACGAGTGCGCCACCCCACTGAATCGCGTCCCACGGCGGATCGGGCCATGTGATCACGAGAATCACGACAAAGCCAACCGCGAACAGCGTCTCGACGAACATCAGCGCAACCATGTAGGCGCCGAGGTAGTAATCGCCCTCGCCGCGCTCGAGCCAGAGTCCGCACTCGGGACATCGCTGCCGGAGCTTTCCCCACGACGCGAATATTCTGCGGGCGCCGCAGTTCGGGCAGCGCAGGCCCAGCGCGCGCCACAGGAGCAGCCCGACTCTGCGTAATGTGAGGTCTGACTTCCCGACCGTATCGGACATCAGGTGCTCCGTCTCGCTCGCACCTCGCATACTATACGTCTGGCCGCTCGCATCTGCGACTTTCTTGGTTGATTCCTGGCCCTCGCGTAAGTTTTGCGGATGGAGCCGGATTCTCACCCCAGCAGATGGCGCGTGCTCGCCTTGCTCTCGACGGCGGAGCTGCTCGGCATGTCGTTATGGTTTGCGGCGAGTGCCGTCGCGCCGCAGCTCAGCGCCCTTTGGAAACTCGATCCCGAGCAGGCGGGGTGGCTGACGACAATCGTGCAGCTGGGGTTTGTGACGGGCACCGCGCTAACCGCCGCGCTCAATCTTGCCGACATCCTGCCGTCGCGTCTCCTCTTCGCTTCGGCGGCGCTGGCCGGAGCCATCGCAAATGCAGCCGTCCTCGCGGCCGGGGGTTTTCACTCAGCGCTCGTTCTGAGATTTCTCACCGGTGTTTTTCTCGCCGGCGTCTATCCGCCCGCGATGAAGATGATCGCCACGTGGTTCAAGGCGCAGCGGGGGCTGGCGATCGGCACAGTCGTTGGAGCTCTGACCATCGGTAAGGCGACTCCATACCTGATTCATGCCATACCAGGTGTCGGAGTGCGTCCCGTGGTTCTCACCGCGTCAGCCGGTGCGGTCATCGCAGCGTTTCTCGTCGCTTTTGGGTACCGCGAAGGGCCGTACCCGTTCGCGGCTCGTCCTTTTTCGTGGTCGCTGATCGCGCAAGTCGTCAGGATTCGCGAGTGGCGACTCGCCACCGGGGGCTACCTGGGCCACATGTTCGAGCTATACGCGTTCTGGACATGGATTCCGGCGTTTCTTGGGGCGAGCGCGGCCGCAATGGTCGCGGAGAGTCGGCCCGGCAGTGAAGTGGTCTCACTGATCGCGTTCGGAACAATCGCGGTAGGCGGCGTGGGCTGCGTGTGGGGCGGATTGGTCGCGGATCGAATCGGACGCGAGCGGCTGGTTACAATCGCCCTCGCGGCCAGCGGAATGTGCTGTCTTTTCGTCGGCTTTCTTTTCGGCGCATCGATGTGGGTGCTGGCCCCGCTCGCCCTCGTATGGGGCTTTTTCGTAGTTGCGGACAGCGCACAGTTCAGCGCTCTCGTCACCGAGTCGGTCCCGGCGCACGCGGTCGGGACAGCGCTCACGATTCAGACCTCCATAGGATTTCTGCTGACGATGCTTCCCATGCAGATAGTGCCGGCGCTCGCCCGCCAGAGTGGCTGGCGGTGGTCGTTCGCTATTCTGTCCCTCGGGCCCGCGGCCGGGATCTGGGCGGTCAGGCGGCTCGTGCGCGCGCGAGGCCCCTCCCGCTCAGGGATGCCCTCCATTGCCGGTAGCCCATGACGGACAGCACGAGGCTGGTGCTGGTGGTCAGCGAGTCGAGGTAGGGAAGCGCGGCATTCGTCGTGCGATGGAAAACCGTTCCGAGCAGAAGGGCAAAGGTCACCCCAATGCACACCAGAATGACCGCGGACGACTCCGACAAAAGCCGCAACATACTCGAGCGTGTTCATATGCGATGCCTCAAATGACAGTTGGTCATCGTCCTTCGCCTTCACTGTTACGGCTCGCGGTTTTTCTGCTCGCGCTCGGCG
>JALYJX010000100.1:5839-10530 GCA_030775065.1 Gemmatimonadota bacterium
AAAACGCCGGAGCCGGTCAATACGCCCGAGCTCCCGCTCGCCACCGATGCAGCGGCGGACTCGCTCCTGGTTGACGTGCAGCGAGTCGACAGCAGCCTGGTGGTGGAGCTGCGATACGGGACGTCGAACAATTTTACCGGCGCGCCACTTCCCGGCTACGAGAGGAATCGCGCGTACCTGAGAGACGAAGCGTCGATCGCGCTATCACTGGCCAACGCGGACCTCCACCGCGAAGGGTTCGGACTGAAGATCTTCGACGCCTACCGTCCGGTGCGGGCGAGTGAGGCAATGGTTGCCTGGGCTCAGCGGGAGAACAGGACCAATCTCATTCGCGACGGATACATCGCGGCTCGCAGCCGCCACAATCTGGGAGTCGCTGTCGACGTGACGCTGGTGGAGTTGCGAAACGGTACCGAAATATCCATGGGAACTCCTTTCGACATGTTTTCGCCCGCGTCGCACACGGCAAACGCGCGCGGCGTCATCGCCGTGAATCGAAAGCGGCTCAAGACCGTGATGGAGCGCCACGGCTTTCTCAACTACGAGAAGGAATGGTGGCATTACAGCTACGACGTCGAGCATCCCGTGAGGTTTGACCGGGTAATCCGCTGACCGCACTGCCACGAGTTGTAGTCGGCTTCGGCTCCTCGGTCGAGGGGACAATCTCCTTCTGACCAGCGGCTTTGAGATCCGCGTTGATTGCAGGCAGCGCCGCGAGCGCTGCGCCGAGCCGCGACTGCTGAGCGTCCAGCTGCGCGGAGAGAATTCGAAATACCTCGCGGGTTTGATTTGTTGGTCTCGCGTCGGCGCTGGCAGCGACGCCGGCTAGCGCGGCGATCTTGTTGTTGAGCCTGATGGGGTAGTTGAGCGGATCCTGCCCCGACTGATTCTTCACCTGGTATATCTCCGCTTCGACAGCAGACAACCGCGCTGACAACGCGTCCGCCCTGGCGCGAAATGCCGCTTGCTGCGCGGTTGGCAACGCGGCGGCCCGGTCTGCGAGCTGCGCCTTGACGTTGCGAATTCGCCGTATTGCGTCGTTCGCCTGCGTGACCTTGTCGCGCACCGCGATGAGGAAGGCGAACTGCTCGTCGAGCACCGCCTGCGATGCAGTCGAGCGTGGATCGTTGACGACGTTGAATGTCTGCGTCTCGGAGCGTCCCGCTACGGTCATGCGAACGGAGTACGTCCCGGGCACAGCAACCGGGCCCTGAGTCCCCGCCGCCCAGAAGATCATGTTCTGAAACGTCGAGGCATCGGGGTAGCGGAGATTCCACGAGAAGGCGTTGAGTCCCGCCTTGTTGGAGACGCGCGGCGGCGGTGGCGTGCGCCGGGGACCGTCCTCGTCCGGCGGCGTATCCTCGCCGCGCGCATCGATCCGCGTCGCACTGTCAGGCTTTCCGCCCGTCCGCCTCAGGCTGTCGGCTCGCGTAGCCCTGACGCTGTCGGCGCGCAAGGAGTCAGCCGCCACGGTCGGGTCCTGATTGCTGGTGAAGCTTCGTATCACAGCTCCTCTCGAGTCGAGAAAATCCATCGTCACGACCTGTCGCGCGGACTTGAGCCAGTAATAGACGTGAGCGCCGGCCGGTGGATTCTGACCGGTTGGATGTCCGCCCGCCGCGCCCGTGCCTCCACCTCCGGAAAAGCCGGCGCGATAGACCTTCCGCGGCTTGAACAGGTGCGCATCCTTCGTCGCCAGAGCCGGCGTCAGTTGACGCAGCGCGGAGAGATCGTCGAGAATCCAGAACGACCGGCCGTGAGTACCGGCGACCAGATCTCCCTCTCTTACGGAGAGGTCGTGAATGGGCACGATCGGCAGATTGCGACGGAGCGACTGCCAGTTGGCGCCGTCGTCGAAGCTGACCCACACGCCGCGCTCGGTGCCGGCGTAAAGCAGTCCCGCTTTCTCCGGATCCTCCCGAACCACGCGCACGAATTCATTCGGCGCTATGCCGTTCGTGATGAGCTTCCACGTCGCGCCGTAATCGGTCGTCTTGTAGATGTACGGGCGCATGTCGTCCATCTGATAGCGGTTCGCGGCGAGATATGCCGTGCCCGGGGAAAAATGCGATGCCTCGATGATCGACATTCGCGCCCACTCGGGAATCCCCGCGGGCGTGACGTTCTTCCACGACTGCCCCGCGTTTCGCGTGACGTGCACGAGGCCGTCGTCCGATCCAGCCCAGATCACTCCGCGTGTAACCGGAGACTCCGCAATCGTGAAAACCGTGGCGTAATATTCCACCGACGTCTGGTCCTTCGTTATCGGGCCACCCGACGCCCCGAGAGTCCCTGGATCGTGGCGCGTCAGATCCGGACTGATGGGGACGAAGCTCTGCCCCTCGTTCGTTGACTTGAACACGACGCTGCTGCCGATGTAGAGCGTGTTCGGATCGTGTGGCGAGAGGACGATCGGATACGTCCATTGAAAGCGATACTTCGCATCAGCTGCGTCATGACCCATTGGGTTGTCCGGCCACGGGTTCACGTTGCGCTGGGTGCCCAAGCGATGATCGTACCTCGAGAGATAGCCGCCATAAGAGCCGGCGTAGACGATATCCGGATTGTCGGGGCGCACCGCGATGTAGCCGCTCTCGCCCCCGCCCACCGCGTACCAATCGGCGATGTCGATACCGCCGCTCGCCCGGCTCGGCCCGCAGAGCGTCGAATTGTCCTGCTGCGCGCCGCACACGCGATACGGAAAATGCGTCGTCGTCGTGACGTGGTAGAACTGCGCCGTTGCCTGGTCCTGCTCCGTCCACGTTCGCCCGCCATTGAACGAGACGTTCGCGCCGCCGTCGTTCGCGTTGATCATCCGCTGCGCATCGTTCGGCGCGATCCACAGATCATGATTGTCTACGTGCGGAACCTGTATCGGGCGAAACGTTCTTCCTCCGTTTGTCGAGCGGTAAAAGCCGGTGTTCAAGGCGTAGACTGTCTCGGGATCCTTTGTGTCCGCGTAGATCCGCATGTAGTACCATGCGCGCTGCTGCAGATTCCGCTCGGAGTTGGTGCGCGTCCACGTTGCCCCGGCATCATCCGATCGAAACACTCCGCCCGAGTCTGCTTCGACGAGCGCCCACAGCCTTCCTGCCTTGACGGGTGATGCAGCGATCCCGGCTTTGCCGATCAGGCCGCGCGGCAAACCCGGATTGCGTGTGAGCTCGGCCCAGTTCTCCCCACCATCGGTGGATTTGAAGATTCCACTGTGCGTCCCGCCGGAGACCAGCTTCCACGGCATCCGGTAGGCATGCCATATCGTCACATAGATGACATCCGGATTCGCGGGGTCGAGGACAAGGTCAACAGCCCCGGCCGAATCGCTGCGAAAAAGAACGTTGCGCCAAGTCTTCCCGCCGTCCGTCGTCTTGAAGACTCCGCGCTCCTTATTGGGACCGTAGACGTGCCCAAGAGCCGCGACGTAAACGATTTCGGGATTGCGGGGATGGATGCGCACACGCCCGATTTGTCGCGTGTCTCCGAGACCGGCGAAGGCCCACGTCTTCCCGGCGTCAGTCGATTTGAAGACGCCGTCTCCGTGCGACACGTTGCCGCGGATCGGCGTCTCTCCGGTCCCGACGTATACGATGTCCGGATTGGATTCGCTCACGGCGATCGCGCCGATTGTCCCGCCAAAATACCTATCGGTAACGGGAGCCCACGTGATCCCGGCATCGGTGGTCTTGAACACTCCACCACCCGTGGTGCCGAAATAGTATTCCATCGGCCGCGCGCTCGACCCCGCCGCCGCGACGGATCGTCCTCCACGGAACGGGCCGATCTCGCGCCAGCGAAGCGCGGCAAACACGGCCGAATCGTACGTTTGCTGCTCGGCAGCCCTCTGTAACGGCTGGCTGGCAGGCGGCGATGCGCTGACCTGCGCAAACAGTGCGATCGAGGCGAATGGAACGAGCAATGCAGCGAAAAGAACAGCTGCCGGGCGAATCAGGTTTGTCACGAGCAGTTTCTCCGGGAATCAGGCCTCTGCGTTTGGCAGATTATGTAGCCGCCGCCTGGCGTAATCAGCAAGTATCCGGGCCGAGCGTCACGCGAATTGCGTCAGCACAGCCCTCGAACCCCAACCAGGAGACTTCATGGCCATCCCCCCGGACGAATCCGAATCGATGAGCGAGATGCTCGACCCCCATCGGCGCGAGGAAAGGGAGGCGGTTGCAGTCGAGCTCAGTGGCCGTCTGGCGCAGAAAGGTGTGGAGGCGGGGGCAGACGAGGATCCCGCTCAGCTCGCGGATCTGTTGAGCGCGGTTGACGAGTTCGAACGGACGGTGATCGCCGCCGGTGGCGATTTGATGGTGAACAGTCCCACTTCAACGGACCCCGAGGACGAAAGGTTCGTGCTTCCGCAGCGCAGGGCGGATGAGCCACTCTCGAGGTATGCGCAGCGGATCACCGCAGCCACGAAACAGATCGGCAGTCAATCGCGCGGCTGAGAGCCCCTCTTCCAGTCGCCCGATTGGCCTCCGGTTTTTTCGAGGAGGGCAATGTTGCCGATGACCATGCCACGGTCCATTCCCTTTGCCATGTCATAGATCGTAAGCAGCGTTGCCGCCACCGCTGTGAGCGCCTCCATCTCGACGCCGGTCTTCGCAACGGTCGACGCCGACGCCGTTACACGAACGCCGGGCAATGAGGAATCGACCTCGAGCTCCACGGTCGCATTAGTGAGGGCGATG
>JALYJX010000101.1 GCA_030775065.1 Gemmatimonadota bacterium
GCGGCCGTGCTTCTGGCGAAGCTGCCGCATCTCGAACGCTGGAGCGCCGCCCGCCGCCGGAACGCTGCGTACTACGACGCCGCTTTCGCGCGGCTCCCGGAAGTGTGCACTCCGGTTGTAGACCCGCGAAACGTGTCCATCTACAACCAGTACACGCTGCGGGTGGCGCGCCGCGATGAGCTGGCCGCGCATCTCAAGGCGAAGGGCATCGGTCATTCGATCTACTATCCTCTTCCGCTGCACCTGCAGCCTTGTTTCGCCTACCTCGAGTACACCGAGGGCGCGTTCCCCGAGAGTGAGCGCGCGTCGAAGGAGGTGCTGTCGCTTCCGATCTACCCGGAGCTGACGGAATCTCAGCTCGATGCAGTCGTGGCCGCAGTCAGGGAGTTCTATGGCGACTGAACAGAGCGGCGGCACGACGATGAAGGACCGTCTCCTCGAGAAGCTTGCCGACCGCAGCGCGTGCATCGGCGTTGTTGGTCTTGGATACGTGGGGCTCCCGCTGGCGATAGAGTTTGCGAAGGCCGGGTTTCACGTCATCGGCTACGATGTGAGCGAGGAAGTAGTGGCCGAGCTGATGCGCGGCGAATCGCATATCCAGGACATCCCTGCAGCTGCCGTCGCCGAAGTCGTCCGGGCAGGCAGGCTCGAGGCGACAACCGACGAAGCGCGTTTGCGCGAGATGGATGCGGTCTCGATTGCCGTGCCTACGCCGCTTGCAAAGACCCGCGATCCCGACATGACCTACGTCATGGCGGCAGCGGACGCGATTGCGGCCAATTGCAGGCCCGGGATGTTGATCGTTCTCGAGAGCACGACCTATCCGGGCACGACGCGTGACCTGATGCAACCCATGCTCGAGGCAGCGGGACTCACCGTAGGTGACGATGTGTTTCTCGCCTTCAGTCCGGAGCGCGTCGACCCGGGCAACGCGACGTGGAACATAAAAAACACGCCGAAGGTCGTGGGCGGAATCACGGCCGCTTGCACTGAAGTTGCGTGCGCACTGTACGCGTCGTGCCTCGAGACGATAGTACGCGTGTCGAGCACGGAGACTGCGGAGCTCGTGAAGCTGCTCGAAAATACTTTTCGCTCGGTGAACATCGGACTCGTCAACGAGATGCAGATTGTCTGCGAGAAGCTCGGGGTGAATGTGTGGGAGGTGATAGACGCCGCGGCTACCAAGCCATTTGGCTTCATGAAGTTCACTCCCGGGCCTGGGATCGGCGGACATTGCATTCCACTCGACCCGCATTACCTCGCGTGGAAGATGCGAACACTCAACTACAAGACGCGGTTCATCGACCTGGCGAGCGAGATCAACAGCGAGATGCCGGCCCTGGTCGTGGAGAAGGTGGCGCAGGCGCTGAACGACCAGCGAAAACCGGTGAAGGGAAGCCGCATCCTCGTGCTTGGCGTGGCGTACAAGAGGGACATCGACGACATGCGCGAGAGCCCCGCTCTCGACGTGATTCGACTGCTCGAGGAATGGGGCGCACAGGTCGTCTATCATGATCCGCGCATCCCGTCATTCCGGGAGGACGGGTACGAGCGTACAGGCGTGGAGCTCAGCGACAACGAGCTCTCGCAGTCGGACGCTGTGGTGATCATCACCGATCACAGCGGCATCGATTATCAGCGCGTGGTGGACCTGGCGCCGGTCGTCGTGGACACCCGAAACGCGACCGCGGGCATGGTAAGGAAAGGTGCCGCCAGGGTCACCGACAAGGCAGCGTCGAACATGGCGACTGTATAACCCCGAACAGAATTCATGAACATCTCAGTCATTGGAACCGGATATGTGGGGCTTGTCGTGGGTGCCTGCCTCGCGGAGACCGGCAACGACGTCGTGTGCGCGGATGTGGTTGTCTCGAAGATCGACAGCCTCAAGCGCAATGTTCTTCCCATTTACGAGCCTGGTCTCGAGGATCTTGTCGAGCGAAACCAGCAGGACGGCCGACTGAGCTTCACGACCGATATCGCCGCGGCGATTGCGTCGGCCGATGTCCTGTTCGTCGCCGTTGGCACTCCGCCCGACGAGGACGGCTCGGCAGATCTGCAGCACGTGCTGAACGTGGCCCGCGAGATCGGCAAGCACATGTCCCGCGAGATGGTGATCGTCACCAAGTCGACGGTTCCGGTTGGAACGGCCGGGAAGGTCGCCGCCGAAGTGCGCAGGACCGCGAGGCATCCTTTTCACATGTGCAGCAATCCCGAGTTCCTGAAGGAAGGAGCCGCGGTCGACGACTTCATGAAGCCCGATCGCGTCGTTCTTGGCGTAGCGAGCGCGCATGCGCGGGATGTGATGGCGGAGATCTACGCACCGTTCGTGCGAACCGGCAATCCGATCATCTTCATGGACATCGCGTCGGCCGAGATGACCAAGTACGCCGCGAACGGCATGCTCGCGACCCGCATCTCGTTCATGAACGAGATCGCGAATCTCTGCGAGCGCGTGGGCGCCAACGTCGACATGGTGAGGAAAGGAATCGGAAGCGACTCGAGAATCGGGCCTTCGTTCCTCTTTCCGGGACCGGGCTACGGCGGATCTTGCTTTCCGAAGGATGTAAAGGCGCTGGTGACGACGGGAGCGCAGATGGGCATGGAGATGCAGGTGCTGACGGCCGTCGACGAAGTGAACGAGCGTCAGAAGCTGCGGCTGTCCGAGAAGCTTCGAGAGGCGCTC
Source organism: Gemmatimonadota bacterium (assembly GCA_030775065.1). GTDB lineage: Bacteria > Gemmatimonadota > Gemmatimonadetes > Gemmatimonadales > Gemmatimonadaceae > UBA4720. Next base: position 2,687 of record JALYJX010000101.1, read on the forward strand.
GGCGACGACCTGAGCGGGATGCACATCGCCTTGTGGGGACTGGCGTTCAAGCCCCAGACGGACGACATGCGCGATGCGCCGGCGCTCACCCTGATCGAGGATCTGCTCGCCGCCGGCGCCACCATCTGCGCGCACGATCCCGCCGCGATGAAAGAGGCCCGCCACCGTCTCGGCAATACGATTCAATACTCGGAGACCAACTACGATGCCCTCCGCGGCGCTGACGCGCTTGTCGTAGTGACGGACTGGAACGAGTACCGTCATCCGGATTTCGCGAGGGTGAAGGAGTCGCTGAGGCGGCCGCTGGTGATCGACGGCCGGAACCTTTACGATCCCGACAAGATGCGCGAACTCGGGATCATCTACTACTCGATAGGGCGCGTCGTGCGCGAACAACCTGCTGCCGTGCGGGTAGGAGAATACGCATGAGACCTGGGCGTATTCTATTTGCGGCAACCGTGCTGCTGGCCCTCGCCGCGGGCGGATGCAGGCCGGTATTCAATCCCGGCAGGTATTCCGACATGAACACGCTGTACAACGCGGCCTTCACCGAGTTCAATGCGAAACGGTTCGACAACGCCGCCAAGGCGTTCGAGCGTCTCACGGCGGAGCTGCCGGCCAGGGACCCGCGCGTGCCCATCGCTTTCTTCCACCTCGGCAAATCACAGGACAAGATCGGCGAGCGCCTGCTCGCGGCAAAGTCGTACAGCAGGATTTACGAGCAGTTTCCCGAGGACACCCTGGCGGACGACGGTCTCTATTATTCGGGGCTCGCGTACGAAGCGATGTGGCGGAAGCCGGTTCTTGACGCGCAGTATGGGGAAAACGCGCTGACGCAATTCCAGACGCTGCATGCGCTGTATCCCAATTCCCCGGTGACGGTGCTGGGCAACAAGGAGCTCGCGAAGCTGGACGAGTGGTTCGCGACCAAGGACTACGAGACCGGCCGGCACTACCTCAAGCGCAAAGCGTACGATTCCGCAATCATCTACTTCAAGGATGTGATTCGGCTCCATCCGGCGGCACCGAAGACACGCGAGGCGTACCTGCGTCTGCACGAGGCTTACACGGCCATCAATTACAAGGACGACGCGCGCGACACCTGCGAAGCGGCTCGCAAGAGCTACCCGACGGATCGCGAAGTCAGACAGCTCTGTGGTGCGGCGGCCGCCCCGGTCGTATCGCAATAGCCTTTGCGAATCGGCGTCTTTGGCGGGACGTTCGACCCTCCACACGTCGGCCATTTGCTCGCCGCGGTAGATGCCTTCGAGGCCCTCTCCCTGGACAAGCTGATATTCGTGCCGGTCGCGTCGCAGCCGCTCAAAGCGGGCGCGCCGGCGAGCGCGCCTGCCCGCGACAGGCTGGAAATGGTTCGCTGCGCAATCGGTGATGACCCTCGATTCGAGGTCAGCGCCGTGGAAATCGAAAGAGGCGGGTTATCTTACACGGTGGACACGCTCGAGGCGCTCGCTCTTGAGCAGCCGGGAGCGACTTTCTTTCTGATTCTGGGGATGGATGCATTCGGAACGCTCGCGCGATGGAAATCGCCTGAGCGTGTAAAAGAGCTGGCAACAGTCGCGGTGCTTTCGCGCGCGGAGACAGGTCGCGAGGCGGAGATAGGGTCGATGGACGGCGTTACCCTCATAGGTATGAGGCGAATCGACGTGTCGTCGTCGGAAATCCGCGGTCGGATCCGCGACCGGCAGGCAATTCGAGGGTTTGTGGCTGAATCGGTGGAGAACTACATCGCCACCGCGGATTTATACCGACCCGAGCCCGGCCGCCGATGATCCGCAGCCGGGGAAGGGTCGAGGGGTAAGGGGATGCTCAAGGGAGTATTGCAGGGAGTTTTCGGCACGAGGCACGACCGCGAGCGAAAACGCGTTCAGCCGATTGTCGACAGTATCAACGAGGAGTACGAGCGGCTTCATTCCGTCTCCGAGGAAGAGCTTCGCGGGCAGACCGAGCTTTTCCGCGAGCGCATTCGCGAGGCGACGAGCGAGCTCGAGGCGCGGATTGCGGAGCTCAAGGCGGAAAAGCACGACACCGCGGATTCCGTGGAGCGCGAGCGTATCGACACCGAGCTGAGCGGTCTCGATGGACGTGGCGGTGTCGAAGCCGAGTTCCGCGAGGCAACTGCGGAAATCCTCGACGAGATTCTCCCGGAAGCGTTCGCGACTGTGCGTGAGGCCTGCCGCCGCCTGATCGGCACGACCGTGAGGGTGACGGGTCACGACCAGGAGTGGAACATGATCCCTTACGACGTGCAGCTCATGGGCGGAATCGAGCTGCACATGGGGAAGATCGCGGAGATGGCGACAGGTGAAGGCAAGACTCTCGTCGCGACGCTGCCGCTGTACCTGAATTCCCTCGCTGGAAAAGGAGCCCACCTCATCACGGTCAACTCCTATCTCGCACGGCGCGACTCGGAGTGGATGGGGCATGTGTACAAGTATCTCGGGCTCACCGTCGGCTGCATCGACGACACCGATCCCGGTACTCAGGAGCGCAAGAACGCCTACGAGTGCGACATCACCTACGGCACGAACAACGAGTTCGGCTTCGACTACCTCCGCGACAACATGGTTGTCGAGAACAACCAGCGCGTTCAGCGCGCGCACGTCTACGCGATCGTCGACGAGGTGGATTCGGTTCTCATCGACGAAGCAAGAACCCCTCTGATCATATCCGGACCGGTAGGCAACGAATCGGATGCCGAGTACGCGATGCACAACGCGGCGGTCGCGCGGCTGGTCAAGCGGCAGAGCGACCTCGGCAATGCGCTCGTGGCTGAAGGGGAGCGCGCGCTGGAGACGGGCGACACGCAGCTTGCGGCCCTCAAGCTTTACCAGGCTCGCCTTGGCGCGCCGAAGAACAAGCGGCTTCTGAAAGCGCTTCAGGAAACGGGTGTGAAGCAGCTCGTCCAGAAGATGGAGCTCGAGCACCTCGCGGACAGAAAGCTTCCCTCGAGCAAGCAGCAGTTCCGCGACACCGAGGAGAGTCTCCTCTACGTGCTGGACGAGAAGGGCCACTCGGTGCATTTGACCGATCAGGGCGTGGAGTACATGTCGCCGTCGGATCACGATGCGTTCGTGCTGCCCGACATCTCCCAGGAGGTCCACCGCATCGATCACGATCCCGACCTGACGCCCGAAGAGAAGCTTTCGATGCGGCAGGCGATCAACGTCGACTATGCGGCGAAGAGCGAGCGCCTGAACATCGTGCACCAGCTTCTCCGCGCGCACGCGCTTTACGAGAAGGACGTGAACTACGTGGTGCAGGACGGACAGGTGCTGATCGTGGACGAGTTCACCGGACGCACCATGCCGGGACGCCGCTGGTCCGAGGGGCTGCACCAGGCAGTGGAGGCGAAGGAAGGAGTTCAGGTGAAGGGCGAGACACAGACGCTCGCCACGATCACCATCCAGAACTACTTCCGCATGTACAGCAAGCTGGCCGGCATGACGGGAACGGCGGAGACCGAGGAGACTGAGTTCCATCAGATCTACGGCCTCGAAGTGTCGGTGATTCCGACGAATCAGCCGGTGATCCGTGACGACAGGCAGGACCTGGTCTACAAGACGCGCCGCGAGAAATACAACGCGATGCTCGAGGAAACGGAGCGGCTCCACAAGCTCGGCTACCCGGTGCTCGTTGGAACCGTGAGCGTCGACGTCTCAGAGACACTTTCGCGCATGTTCAAGCGCGCAGGGATCGTTCACAACGTTCTCAACGCGAAGTATCACCAGCGTGAGGCGGAGATCGTTGCCGGCGCGGGACAGCCGAGCGGGGTGACGATCGCGACGAACATGGCCGGCCGCGGAACCGACATCAAGCTCGGCGAAGGCGTCACGGTGTCGAAACCGTCGCAGATCAAGGATCCCGAGGGAAATGTCATCGATGTCGAGGAGATCGGCGGTCTCCACATCATCGGCTCGGAGCGTCATGAGTCCCGCCGCATCGACCGGCAGCTGCGCGGCCGTTCCGGACGTCAGGGTGATCCCGGCACGTCGCAGTTCTTCCTCTCGCTCGAAGACGATCTCATGCGTCTGTTCGGGAGCGATCGAATCGCGAAGCTGATGGATCGCATGGGTGCCGAGGAGGGCGAGGTGCTCGCGCATCCGCTGATTACGCGCTCAATCGAGCAGGCTCAGAAGCGCGTCGAGCTGCAGAACTTCCAGTCTCGCAAGCGGCTTCTCGAGTACGATGACGTCATGAACCAGCAGCGTGAGGTGATCTACTCGCTGCGGTCGTTCGCGCTCGACGGCGGTGAAGAGCTGAAGGGCGAAGCCGAGAAGATGATCGAGAAGGGAATTGCGAGGCGCGTGGAGACTGCGCTCGCCGATTTCGATTCAGTGGAAGACTGGGATTTCGACCTGCTCCGGCAGGACCTACTGATGCACTACCTCCTGACCGTGCCTTCATTCGAGGAAGGGGCGGAGCGCCCGACGTCAATCACCGAAGCCCAGGAGCATGCGGTTGCCGCCGCCAGGAAGGTGTTCAATGACAAGCTGATCGGTCTCGATGAGTTCGCTGATCGCCTGTTGTCGATCGTGATGCTCAACGTCCTCGACGAGAAGTGGAAAGATCATCTCTACGATCTCGATCAGCTCCGCAACGCGATTCACTACAGGTCCTGGGGACAGAAGGATCCGCTCATCGAGTACAAGCACGAGGCGTACACGATGTTCGTGGACCTGATGAACGACGTGTATCACACGTTCACCGAGCGGTTCCTCCGGGCGCAGATCAGCTTCAACGCGCCGCCGGTCTTCGAGACCGATAGCGAACCGGGTGAGGGCGACGGGCAAGGCCGCGCCGTGGCTTCACAAGCGTCGCGTCCGACTCAGCGGTACAACGAGTTCGGCCTACTCGAGGACGTTCCGGAGCTGGAGCCGGCAGTCAACGGTGAGGAGACGGAAGTCGAGGAAGTCGTTGACGTCGGGCCGGCGGAGCCGCCCACAAGGAAGCGCGCCGCGCGTCCGGAGCCCATCGTGACCGGGGCCGGGCGAGTGCGCTCGTTGAATCCGGTACCTCAGGCGGGGGTGCCCGGCGTTTCCGGAGGTGTCGCTTCAGCCGACTGGACAAACGTTGGTCGGAACGATCCGTGTCCGTGCGGGTCTGGCAAGAAATTCAAGAAGTGCCACGGGGCGAACCTCTGAAAACGGATTCAACGGATGAACGGAACAGGGGCGGAACGGCGGAAGAGCTAGGACCAGCGGTAGTGTGATTGTGACGGCGTCACTACGGTGCGAGGTTGAAGCCGGGGATTGAGTAGCGATTCGGGATCCCTTTCCCGGAGTCGTGAATGTCCTCGAGCATACGAGAGCTGCCCAGTTGTGAACGCCCCCGCGAGCGGCTCAAATCCCATGGCGCGCGCGCGCTCAGCTCGGCCGAGCTACTCGCAATTCTCCTCGGTAGCGGATCCGAGAACAACTCTGCAATCGGCATTGGACATGAGATCCTCGCCAGCGCGCATGGCTCTTTACGGCGGCTTTCCTCGCAACCGGTCGCCGCACTGACAAGCCTCGCCGGCGTCGGTACCGCGCGTGCCGTCGCCGTCCACGCAGCCCTCGAGCTCGGCCGGCGCATGGCCGCCGAGGAGCGCGATGAAGGCGTACCGGTCCGCTGTCCGCGCGACGTCCATGAAATTTTCGGGCAGCGGCTGCAGGATCTTCCGGTCGAAGAATTTCATGTCGCCGTGCTGGACTCGCAGCACCGCCTGGAGCGCGACATCGCCGTGACTCGCGGACTGCTCAACTCGTCGCTCGTCCACCCGCGCGAGGTGTTTCGAGAAGCGATCGCCGAGAATGCAGCCGCGATAATTCTCATTCACAATCACCCGAGCGGAGACCCGACACCATCGAGCGACGATCGCGTTGTTACCGAGCAGCTCGTGCAGGCGGGGCGCGTACTCGACATCCCGGTGCAGGACCACATTATTATTGGAAGAGGGCGTTATCTGAGCTTCGCGGAGGCGGGACTGTTGTGACGGCTACGCAGACGATCCAAACGCAGGCGATCATTCCCGGCTGGAACGACAACGGCACGCCGCTCCCCGAGCGGCTCGACCAGGAATTGCTCGCGCGCGCCTACCGGTTCAGCGAAGCAGCCCACCTCGGCCAGAAGCGCCTGTCCGGTGAGAACTTCGTCTCCCACTGCGTCGAGGTCGCGAAGATTCTCGCCGATCTGCAGCTCGACACCGTTACAGTCGCCAGCGGCCTCATTCACGACGTGGTCGAGGACACGGCAGTAGAAGTCACCGAGATCGAGACGGAGTTCGGGAAGGAGATCGCGGAGATCGTCGACGGCCTCACGAAAATAGGTCATCTCCCGATCAACTCGTCACAGGATCGCCAGGTCGAGAATTACCGGAAGCTGCTGCTGTCGATTGCCCGCGATGCCCGCGTGATTCTCATCAAGCTTGCCGACCGGCTGCACAACATGCGGACGCTCGAGTATCTGCCGGCGGAGAAGCGACGGCGCATAGCGCAGGAGACGCGGGATCTGTATGCGCCGCTCGCGCATCGCTTCGGAATGGCGCGCATGCGGTGGGAGCTGGAGGATCTGGCCTTCAAGCACCTCGAGTCCTCGGAGTACAAGGCGCTCGCAAAGCTCGTTGCTCAGCGGCGGGCCGAGCGCGAGGGGACGATCGAGCAGGTCCGCGATCCACTGCTCAAGCTGTTGAACGACTCCGGCATCCCAAACGTCGACGTAACGGGGCGGCCGAAGCACCTCTGGTCCATCTACAAGAAGATGACCAAGTGGGACAAGCCGTACGAGGAGATCTACGATCTTCTGGCGATCCGCGTGCTCGTCGACTCAGTCCCCGACTGCTACCACGCGCTCGGCGTCATTCACGAGCGGTTTACTCCGTTGCAGGAGAGAATCAAGGATTACGTGGGCCAGCCCAAATCAAACGGCTATCAGTCGCTGCACACTACGATCTTCGGGCCTGGCAAGCAGCTGTTCGAGATCCAGATACGAACGCGTGAGATGCATCGCACGGCGGAGTACGGAATCGCCGCGCACTGGCGGTTCAAGGAAAACGCGAAGAGCGCTGACGAGCTGGATCGCGCGCTCCAGTGGTTCAGACAGGTGCTGGAGCTCCAGCTGGACGCCAAGACTCCGGACGAGTTCCTGGAATTCCTCAAGCTCGATCTCTATCAGGACGAGATCTTCGTCTTCACCCCGACCGGAGACGTGATTCAGCTTCCCAAGGGGGCGACGCCGATCGATTTTGCGTTCGCCGTCCATACAGAGGTCGGCCTGCACTGCCAGTGTGCGCGCATCAACGGCCGCATCGCGAGTCTGGCGCGGGAGCTCAAGAATTCCGAGACCGTCGAAATCATCACATCGCCTTCTGCGAAGCCGAGCCGCGACTGGCTCGCCCACGTCAGAACCGGCAGGGCGCGCCACAAGATCCGCCAGCGCCTTCGCATCGAGGAGCACACCACCTCTCTCAAGCTCGGCCGCGAAATCCTCGACCGGGAGATCAAGCGCCGCCGGCTCACCAAACCGGAAGACCCCGAGCTGCTGAGGGTGGCCAAGGTACTCCACCTGACCGACGTCAACCATCTCGTGGCTTCGATCGGACAGGGCGATGTGAACGTCTCGCAGGTCCTAAAGGAGCTCTACCCGGAGGGAGATGGCGCGCCAGAGGTGCCGAAGCCCGGGCCGCTTGACTGGCTGGTGGATCGGGTCCGTGGCGCGCCCAAAGGCGTCAGGATCCAGGGCGTCGACGGCATGATGGTCCGCTACGCCCAGTGTTGCCAGCCAGTACCGGGCGACGCGGTCACGGGCTACGTCACGCGCGGCCGAGGGGTGAGCATCCAC
>JALYJX010000102.1 GCA_030775065.1 Gemmatimonadota bacterium
CGATGCCGTTGCCGCCGCCGCCGCCACTGCATGAGAGCGCAATCGAGAACGCGACTATCAACCCCAGATCACGAAACTTCCGCATTGGCATCCTCCCGGCAGCGGACTCCGCCGCCTCGACGGTACGCGCATTTACGACCCGGTCGGGCCCGGCGCTCCTTATACTCGAACCTACAGCGCGCACCCGTGCGACGGTATGCCATTCGCCGCGCCGGACGTGTCGTTTACCGCCGAAAACGGCAATCGCCCATCAGGAAGATCAGACCCATCCCGTTTGCGCGTCCTGAGCGCCCGGTTGTCCAATGTCGTTGACTACGCCACACTCTTTCTCACAACGGGGGCGACTTCAGTTCCGAACAATTCAATCGACCGCATGTTGCCGTTGCCCGTACCCGTACCTGTTGGCTGTCACCGGCTAGCCGTCGCCCGTTCGCCGGGTACGGGCAAACGGATTACTGGTTCTGATTACCTTACCGGCAATGCCTGACCATGAAAACCACCCGGTGGTGATGGTAGAGTATCCCGACTGGGTGGACTCGGTGGTCGACTGGAATCGCACCTACACAGCGGACGAGGATCGAATGCGGCTCGCGATCGCAATCTCACGCGCCAACGTCGAGCAAGGCACCGGTGGGCCGTTCGGCGCCGCGATATTCGAGAGACAATCCGGCCGCGTCGTTGCAGTCGGGATGAACAGCGTGGTCCGATACAACAACTGCGTTCTGCACGGCGAGATCATGGCGTTCATGATGGCCAACCAGCGTGTCGGCTCTTTCACCCTGGGCGGTCCAAACCTCCCCGCCCACGAGATGCACACCTCCTGTGAGCCGTGCGCAATGTGCCTCGGCGCCGCTCTCTGGAGTGGAGTGCAGCGAGTCGTATGCGGCGCCGCGCGCGATGACGCTTCGGTTCTCAACTTCGACGAGGGTCCCGTTTTTCCCGCGTCATACCACTATCTCGAAGAGCGTGGCATCGAGGTCGTCCGCAACGTCCTGCGCGACGAGGCCCGCGCCGTCCTCGAGCTGTACAGACAGAACAGCGGAACGATCTACAACGGCTGATCCAGCGAGAGCCCCGCCGCGACTGTAGCGCCGCGCGGGCAATGCCGTTGCCGCGCTATTGAAGCGTCGACTGGCGACTCGTGATCAGGGCCTTTTACTTCTCACCGCATATGCGGAAGTGCCTCTTCGGCTGATCGACGTTGACCTCTCTGCTGCGCTGGAGCTTGCCGGGGCTTACAATCTTTACGCGTACGACGCGTACGTGCTGACTTGTGCGCTGGCGCAGCGAGCGCCCTTGTTGACGTTGGATAAAGGGCAGGCCCGCGCCGCAGTCGCCGCAGGAGTGAGGCTAAAGGAGGTGGAATCATGAAAGAATACACATACTCCGAGGCGCGGCAGCGCCTTGCAGCGCTTCTCGAGCGCGCGCGCCGCGAAGGTTCCGTGCGCATCCGGCGCAAGGACGGCACTGTGTTCATACTCAAGCCGGAGCGCTCCGCGCGCTCGCCGCTCGAGGTGCCGGCCGTAGACCTCGGACTGACCCGTGAGCAGGTGCTCGCCGCTGTCCGCGAAGGACGGCGTCCGACATGATCGCGCCATGGCGCTGAGCACCAGCCTCGGCCCCACGATGATCAGCGAAGCAGCAGCCGCGCTTCGCGAAGCGAATATCGCCTTCGCCAAAGCCCACCCCGGCGAGAGTCCCGGCCGCCAGCCGGTGCACACGGTGTACGGCGGCGCGCAGCTCTTCGCCGCGGACTCGGCCCGGAAGCTGGGCGGAGTAGCGCTCCGGACAATGGACGAGTACGCCGACGACGCTCCCGCCCTCGGAGGAGCCGTCGGCATTCTGAATCACCCCGAGCTGGAGACCGTCTACCAGCGCGTCCGCGACAAGCTGGAGACCGAGCCCGTCGAGGATTTCCGCATCGACTTCGAGGATGGGTACGGCAATCGCCCCGATGCGGAGGAAGACAATCACGCCGCGGCCGTTGCACGCGAAGTGTCGAAGGGAATGCAGGAGGATACGCTTCCCCCGTTCATCGGCATGCGCATCAAGCCGCTCAACGAGGAGCTGCGCAGCCGGGCGATTCGAACGCTCGATCTGGTCATGACCGCGCTCGTGGAATCGGGCGGAATTCCCGAGCGATGGATTCTCACGATCCCGAAGATCACGATCATCGAGCAGGTTGAGTACACCGTTGCGGTTCTTCGAGAGCTCGAGCGCTCACTCGGCCTGGGCGACGGCACTCTCAGGTTCGAGGTGATGATCGAGACGCCGCAGATCGCGCTCGACTCCACGGGCAAATCTTTGCTGCCCCGGATTCTCGGCGCGTCGGACGGACGGTGCCGCGGTGCGCATTTCGGTACGTACGACTACACGGCGAGCTGCAACATCACCGCGGCGTACCAGCACATGCAGCATCCGGCCTGCGATTTCGCGAAGCACTTCATGCAGGTGGCGTTCGCGGGGACTGACGTCTGGCTGTCCGACGGATCGACGGCGGTGTTGCCGGTGCCGATCCATCGCCCGGGGAAGGATGAACCGCCGCTCAGCGCCGATGAGCGGTTCGAAAACTCGGAGAGCGTGCACGCAGCGTGGCGAATGCACTTCGACGACGTGCGCCATTCCCTCGAGGGCGGATTCTATCAGGGATGGGATCTCCATCCCGCGCAGCTCGTGACGCGTTATTCCGCTCTGTACAGCTTCTTTCTCGAGGGAATCGACGCCGCCGGCGCGCGATTGAGCAACTTCGTCGGCAAGGGAGCGCAGGCGACGCTGATTGGCGACGTGTTCGACGACGCCGCGACCGGACAGGGACTGCTCAACTTCTTCCTGCGCGGAATCAACTCGGGCGCGATCACCGAGGATGAAGCGCTGGAGATGACAGGACTGACCGCAGACGAGCTCCGGACGCGCTCGTTCGTGAAGATTCTCCGCGCGCGCGGTGAAGTCGGCGCCGGGGGGGCGGCCGCGGGAGACTCAGACTGAGCGCGTCGGTCTCGGAGCTCCTGGACCTCGTCGCCCGCTGGGTTCACGTGATAGCGGGCATCATGTGGATCGGCAACTCACTCCTCTTCAACTGGCTCGACCGCAGTCTTCAGCCCCCGGCCGGCCCCGGACAAACACGCTCGCCCCTCGGCAGGATCTGGCTGCTGCACAGCGGTGGCTTCTACTACGTCGAGAAAACACTGCTCGAGGGCGAATCGCTTCCCCGCCCGATACACTGGTTCAAGTGGCAGGCGTACACGACATGGTTGAGCGGCTTTGCGCTATTGCTCGTCGTCTACTATCTGAGCGATCGCGCCGTACTCGCTGATCCTGGCGTAGCAAGCCTCACTCACGCGCAGGCAAGCCTCGTCGGGCTCGCCGCTATTCTTGGCGGATGGGCGCTGTACGAGACAATGCAGCGCGTCATCGCCCCGCGTGCGCCCGCTCTCGCGATGATCGTGTGGATTGTCGGGCTCGCAGCGATCTCGATCGCGTTGACTCAGCTCCTCAGCGGACGCGCTGCATTTCTGCATGTTGGCGCGATGCTCGGGACGATAATGGCCGGCAACGTCGCGATGACGATCGTTCCGTCGCAGCGGGAGCTCGAGGCATCGGTAATCGAAGGTCGCGGCGGGGCAACCAGTGCCGCGCTGTCCGCCCGGGCGAAGCGAGTCTCGATTCACAACAATTATTTCACGTTTCCAGTGATCGTGCTGATGGTGAGCAATCACTTCCCATCAATGTATGGACACAGCCTGAGCTGGCTGCTGCTGCTCGTTTTGTGCGTGGCCGGCGCGGCGGTGCGCCATGTTCTCAACCTGCGCTGGACGTATCCGCGGTGGAAACCTGCGCTCGCCGCTGTGATCGCCGCCAGCGTCGCCATTCTGTATGTACTGATGCACATAACCTTCACGCCGACGCGCGCAGTTGTATCCGCTCCGGTTGGGCCGGTAACCTTTGCTGAGGCCCGTCATGTAATTGATCAGCGCTGTGCGGCATGTCACTCCGCGAATCCAAGCGATGTCACATTTGGGCCTGCGCCCGGCGGAGTAGCGTTCGACACGCCCGAGCAGATCATCGCTCGCGCGGCGCGCATTCGGGAGCGGGCGGTCGTGACGCACACAATGCCGCCGGCCAACAAGACGAGGATCACCGATGAGGAGCGATCGCTTCTTCGGCTATGGAGCGAGCAATTGTCCCGGACTGACCGATAGGCACCTGGTGGTCGCGGCCGTCCCCGAGGTCCGATGACTTCCGGTGCGAAGGCTCCAAGATCCGAAGGGCTCAGGGCTCGAAGGCTTGCTTTCTGGCTGGCTCGCTTATAGTATGCTGCAGATACGATTATCGTATCTCTACATAACTATTATGGACTTCAAGGGACGGGGAGACATCGAAGAGGCCTTAGGCCGGGTCGGGCAATTACTCGCGGCTGAAGGCCACGAATACGCGATCGTTGTTCTCGGCGGAGCCGCTTTGGACCTGCTTGGCATAGTCGATCGAGATACAGGCGACGTCGACATCCTCGCGTTCGCGAAACCGCGCGCCGGTCACGAGCCGTTGGCTACGACGGTGGAGGAGCCGCCCTACGCAATGCCGGAACCGCTCAGGCGCGCCGCGCGCACCATTTCCCGCGATCTCGAGCTCGATGAGAACTGGCTGAATACTGCACCGGGGCTTCAATGGCGCACCGGTCTTCCTCCCGGACTCGCCGCACGCATACGATGGAGGCGGTACGCGGCGCTTTGGGTTGGACTTGTAGATCGGTACGACCTCGTATTCTTCAAGCTGTTTGCCGCGGCCGATTCAAGCGGGAGTGACAGCGTGCACTATCAGGACCTGATCGCATTGCGTCCGTCTGCAGGAGAGTTGGCGGACGCGGCCGCGTGGACCGAGACGCAAGATGCCTCATCAGAGTTCGCAGGAATTCTCAAGCGGGTGGTGGACAATGCGCGCAAAGACCTTGGACTCGAATAGTCACTCGGCGGAGACGTCAACCGGCTCGGCAAAGCACGAGGCTCAGGAGTTGGCGAGAATGCTTCGGGATTCCGCTCTTGAGGTCGCGTGGCGCCAGTGGCGTGCGCTGGGGGCCAGCGCCGCTTTGAAAAGCCACAGCTCCCGGCACCTTCAAAGCCTTATCGATCCCGAAGCGTTGGTGCTTTTTTCGCTCCTCCGTATCGAAGACGAGCGGCGGCTTGCCGACCTGATACGAGACTGGATGGTACTGAACTCCGATCTTCTGAGCGTTCAGCGGGTGAAGAATCTTGCGAATGACTATGGAAAAGACGTCCGTGGCAAGCTCGCTCCGCGTCTTGAATGGGTGGCCGGCCTTGCTGTGGAGAAAGGAAAGGACTTTCGCTGGAGATCGCTGGTCGCGCTGCCGCACAGCCGTCTGAGCGGCGTGCACGGCGCGCACCCTCTCGGTTTCACCACGCGGAACTCGAAAATCTCGCATGCAACAGCAGGATCGAAGACGCGCGCCGTTCGAGCGCGGCTGACCGAGCCTTCAGCATTGTTTCTTCGTCTAAGGCTCGGGCTCGGCGTAGGAGTAAAGGCAGACGTTATCGGATTCCTCCTCGGTAAGGGAGAAGAATGGGCGACGGTTCGGGAAATCGCCGAAGCGACCGCGTATTCACGAGTCTCAGTTCGTCGCGCAGTCGACGATCTCGCGGCCGCGCGCCTGGTGCTGGCGTTGGAGGCTCAACCGGCGGGCTATCGAGCCGAGCGCCGCACCTGGGCTTCTCTCCTGCAAATCGAGGGAACACCGGTCTGGCAGAACTGGCATCAGCGTTTCACGTTCGTCTCAGCCTTTATGGCCTGGGTCGATGCGCTTGAAAAGCGCCCTCTCAGCGCATACGCTTTTGGCGCGCAAGGGCGGGAACTGCTGGAGCAGCACAGACGGGCCTTCGAACACAATCGTATCGCCGTCTGGAGCATGCACACTGATGTACCGGATTGGGGAATGTTCGTACGACATGCCGTGCAGTCCCTTGCTTCATCGATGGTGAAGTGGGCTTAGCGATCGTGAACATTCATTTTTTCAGCTGGCGAGGTAGTCAACCTCGTCAATTGTCTTTCATCTGGAGCCAAGAGCTCCTTTTTTGACCGAATCCGAGTGTCAACGCGTTAGGCTTGCCGCCTTGGAGGTGCCTTCCACCGTTAAATGGGCGACAAACATCGGCGCGTCCAAGTCATCGGCTCCCTACTACGCCGAACTCTGCACTTTTGACCCCGGCACTCGCGTGATTCTTGCCGCGAAATGATACCAGTCCACAGGCCGCCATTAGTCCGGACTCCGCAGTTACTAGCAGTCCGAATGAGTCGTTTTAGGAGGCCCCAATGTTCGAGCCGGCTGAAAGCTCACGAACAGACATCAAGCGCTTCGTTCTTCTGGCCTGCACAGTCGTCGTCGCCGCATGCGCCAAGCCTGCGCGCCTTCCGGTATCCGCCGGCATGGGGCCGAACCCGACGCTCCCGCCACCCAGTACCTCGATTATCCCACTCGTCAACGTCGTCACGGCGAAAGGGTGGGCAGCGAATGCAACACCTGTCGCCGCGGGCGGAATGCGAGTCACCGCGTTCGCTCGCGGGCTCGATCACCCGCGGTGGCTCTACGTCCTTCCCAACGGGGACGTCCTCGTCGCCGAGACGAATGCGCCGAAGAGACCGGACGCCGGAAAGGGCATCAGGGGGTTTTTCTTTCGAATCTTCTCGAAGAAGGCCGGCGGTGCGGTGCCGAGCGCGAACAGAATCACGCTGCTGCGGGACGGAGATGGTGACGGAGTCGCCGAGATTCGCACGGTGTTTCTCTCCAATCTCAATTCACCGTTCGGGATGGCACTCGTCGGCAATTCGTTCTATGTCGCAAACACCGACGCCGTCGTGCGCGTGCCTTACTCGCCAGGCGCCACGCAGATCATTGCCGCGCCCGTCAAAGTCGTCGATCTTCCCGGGGGCCGGCTCAATCACCACTGGACGAAGAGTCTCATCGCCAACCGCGCCGGCACGAAGCTCTACGTTGGCGTTGGCTCAAACAGCAACATCGGGGAGAACGGGCTAGAGAAGGAGGAAGACCGCGCGGCTGTGTTGGAGATCGATCCGGCCACCGGCACCTACCGCGTGTTCGCCTCGGGCCTCAGGAATCCGGTAGGTCTCGCGTGGGAGCCCGAGACCGGCGCGCTATGGACAGCGGTCAATGAGCGCGATGAGCTCGGCAGCGATCTCGTTCCCGACTACATGACCTCGGTTCGAGACGGCGCATTCTACGGCTGGCCCTACAGCTATTACGGCAGGCACGTCGACACTCGCGTTAAGGTGCAGCGTCCCGATCTGGTCGAGAAGGCGATTGTACCCGATTACGCGCTCGGTCCCCACACCGCATCGCTCGGCTTGACGTGGTCGGGCGCGACCGCTCTTCCTGCGCGCTTCAGCCGCGGAATGTTCGTTGGCCAGCACGGCTCGTGGAATCGCAAGCCCTGGAGCGGCTACAAGGTGATTTTCGTTCCGTTTGCCAACGGTCGCCCGGCGGGTCTGCCAATCGACGTGTTGACCGGCTTCATCAGGGATAACGGTGATGCGATGGGAAGGCCGGTTGGTGTCGCTATCGACAAGCGAGGCGCGCTGCTGGTTGCGGACGATGTGGGCAACGCTGTGTGGAGAGTCGCCGGTAGCCGGTAACCAAAAGCCGGTCCAGGCAGGGGTACACCGATCTGTTCAGCTTCCTCTATAAGTCGAGTAGCCGAACGGGCTCAGCAGCAGCGGAACGTGATAATGTCCCGACCCTGCGGCAATTCGAAAGCTGACGACAATCTCCGGATAGAACGCATCACGTCCCGTCGCCTCGAAGTATTCACCCACCGAGAACGTCAGCTTGTAAATGCCTTCCTGTAACGGCGTTCCGGCGGACATGAGCTCGCGCACTCGTCCGTCACGATCGGTAAGCCCTGAGCCGACGACGGCTCCCTCGTACTGGAGCTTCACCCGAATTCCTTCCGCGGGCTTCCCGAGTGATGTGTCGAGCACGTGCGTGGTGATGCTCATTTCTCTTCCTCCAGAAGCTTCTCCAATCGAATCCGCGTGATCTTCCGCTGCTCTTCTGCTGCCACGCGGAGCTCAGTCGCGCCATCGTTGCGCAACCGCTGGCGCGCGAGCTCGAGCATCTCATCGGGTGTCTTGCCCGTGGCGCATACTATATAGATGTAGCCGAAGCGCCGCTCGTATTCCTGGTTCGCGGTGGTGAGCGCGCTTCGAGCTTCGTCATCAGCATCGGCGACCCCGGCCTGCTCTTCGTCCGCCCACTCGTCTCCCTGCTCGCCATGCGAGAGCGCCGCCGTGCGTTCTCCAATCCGCGGGTGATGCGCGAAGGCCTCTAGCCAGTCGCTTGCATTGAGTGAGGTCCAGATCCGATCGGCCTCGGAGAGGAGGGCGTCGCGCGATCCGAAAGGGCGAGCCGCGACCATTTCCGACACCCATCGCGACGACCCACAGCAGTTGAGGAGCAGGCTGGCAGCGGTTCGTCCGGGGATTCCGTCGAGATCGGCGACGGTGATGCTCAAGCGAATTCTCTTGCGTTCAGCGTTGTCTCGAATATGCCTGCGGCGAAACAATACCGAGGCCGAATGTGAAGTGGCCTACTCTGGGTTGTGGCCACTTGCATTTTTCTCCGTCTGCCGAGCAAACTATGGGTATGCCCGCGATCCACCGCCGTTGGACTACCGCCGACGTGCGAGCTCTTATCGACGAGTCGCGCTATTGGCCGCGCTATGAGCTCATCGGGGGCGAGCTGATTGTGACTCCTTCCCCGGGAGTTCCACATCAAGTAGCCGTTGCCGAGCTCGTCTTCATTGTGAAAACGTACCTCGACAAGCAGGGCATTGGCCTGCCCCTTTTTTCTCCCGCTGACTTGGAGCTCGTTCCGGAGTCCATCACTCAGCCCGATGTGTTCGTGCTGGATCCGCACAGCGTGGCTGATGACGTCGAAATGCCGACTTGGTCCGACTTCAAGCGCCTCCTGCTCGCGGTTGAGGTCATCTCGCCAAGCAGCATCCGCATTGATCGGGTCATGAAGCGGGATTTTTATCTCGACGCCGGCGTCCCGGAGTACTGGATCCTCGACGTCGACGCGCGAATAATCGAGCGCTGGACTCAGGGCCGTGAATCCCCTGAGGTTTGCCGAGACTCGTTGGTGTGGCTTCCCGAAAACGCATCGGTTGCTCTTACGATTGACGTCCCCGATCTCTTCGAGACTATCCGAGTGAAGTCCGGCATGCCGAGGAGGCTCTGAGGGGAGCGCTTTCAGCGCTCAACCCGGCCGAACAACCGCAGCCTGGCGACGCCACCGTCCGGATAGATGTTCAAGCGGACGTGCGTCGCGGGCTTCGGCGCAATCCCCTCCCACAGGTGCTGCGCGTGTGCCTCAAGCGGCGTCTGCGGCAGGAGCTCGTCCCACTCCGCCTCCTCCATGTCGAACACTCCTTTCGTCCCGCTCACGTCGCAGCAGTCGATCATGCAGCTCCCCGGCGCGTTCCCCTTGAAGTGATCGGTGTCCAGCTCGATGCGCTCGACAATTCCCCGTCGGGCGAGACGCACAATCGCCCAGTCATTCCCCGGCCCGCGCCGCCGTTTCGTCTCCCATCCGTCTCCCATATGCGTCGATTTCCCGGGCAGCAGCAGGTTCTGAGGATTTCCATAATGCATGTCGCTGCATGCGACGACGAGGCCGCCGTTCCTGAGGGCAGCGAGGTCTATCTCCCTCAACGCCGTAAAGATTTCTTCGTCCGGCACCACTTCACCGTGCACGCGCAGCCGGGCGACGCCTCCGTCCGGGAAGATGTTGAGTCGAACATGCGTCGCCCGGCGCTTGTTGGCCTCCACCGCACAATAGTTGAGCGTATCTCCCTCGAGCCGTGATTTCGGCAGCAGGGGTGCCCACTGAATCTGCTCGCTCATCATGTGCTCGCCTGACGGAGAGCCATCCACCGTGGCCGAATCGATGCTCGCTTCCTCTGGATAGTTCCCGGTGAAGTAGCTCGTATCGATCACTACACCGCGAACGATTCCAGGAACGCCTAGCTGAACGATCGCCCAGTCGTGGCCGGGCGTGCGGCGACGGCGGGTTTCCCAGCCGTCCATCCATTTGCCGCGATCCGTGTACTCGCCTTCCCTCCACTCGGGAGCGTTCGGCTTGATCAGGTTCTCTTTCGGCGCAAAGAAATCGTCGTTTGCCGCAATCACGGCCCCGCCCAGGCGTTCGGCTGCAAGATCGGGCAGCTCGGTGAAGGGGTGCGCGTCGGCTGAGACAACTGTCATGCGCATACTGTAACACCCTACCGGATGGACAGTGAAGACATGCCGCCGTATTCTCCGCAAATGACTGCCGAGCGATGGCCCGCTCTCCCTCTAACCGAATGGAGCGACACCTACGCCACGCTCCAGCGCTGGCTGCAGATAGTCGGCAAGACACGTCTCGCGCTCACGCCGCTCATCAATCACTGGTGGAACGCGACACTGTATCTGACACCGCGCGGCA
>JALYJX010000103.1:0-888 GCA_030775065.1 Gemmatimonadota bacterium
GTTCCGCCTTTCCCGGCGATGGCAGATTGTCGCAGGACTCAGATACGAGAGCTTCGACATCGACTTTCGGAACAACCGCGACGGCAGCTCGCTCAGTCGCCAGGACGGAATGATCTCGCCGCGCATTGGACTCGTCTACAAGCCTCGCGCGCCGATCTCACTGTACAGCTCTGCCAGCGTTTCGTACCTCCCGAGCTCCGGTGACCAGTTCTCGGCGCTCACAGAGGTGACGCGGGCGCTCGAGCCCGAGCGCTTCGTGAACTATGAGGCGGGGGCGAAATGGGACGTGAGCGATCGCCTCGCATTCTCAGCGGCAGCATATCGCCTCGATCGCGACAACACTCGCGCGAACGATCCCACGGACCCGGCGCGGATACTTCAAACCGGCAGCCAGCGGACGAATGGATTCGAGGTCGACTTGCGAGGTGAGCTCACTCGGGCGTGGGAAGTCGCAGGCGGCTACTCTTACCAGAACGCGTTCATCAGCAGCGCTACGACCGCGGCGCCACGCGGAGCGCGCGTTCCACTCGTTCCGCGAGCTGCGACGTCGCTGTGGAATCGCGTCCGCCTGACCGACCGCGTGGCGCTCGGGGCAGGAGTTATTCACCAAAGCAAATCGTTCGCGGCAATCGACAACACGGTTACGCTTCCGGGGTTCACAAAGCTCGACGGGGCGGCATACTACGCCTTCGGTCGCAACCTGCGCGCGCAGATCAACATCGAGAACGTTTTCAACGCGCGGTACTACCCCACGGCGAACAGCAATAATAACATCAGCCCAGGCGCCCCACAAACGCTCCGGTTCTCAGTAACGACGGGATTCTAGAGTATTTCGCCCCGTCGTCGCAACGACTGTGCGCACTGTTGCGGACTTCTGCGCCCGCCCGC
>JALYJX010000103.1:898-10485 GCA_030775065.1 Gemmatimonadota bacterium
TGATCGTTAATGGCCGTTGGTCCTGAGTCCGCAAAGTCCTGAATCTGCGGTCCTACCTGATACGATCGAGCGCGTTGCGCGCCTCATTGCGGAGGCCGTGTGCAGGATTCGGGGAGGGTGGCGTCTCCACAGTAAATCCTCTCGGGAGACCTCATGAAGACCGCAGCCATGCTGTTGATCGCCTCACTCGTTTCGGGCAGCTCAGTGGCGCCCGGACTATCCATGGTTGTTCTGCGCGGCACAGTAACGGACTCATCCACAGGCAAAGCGTTAAACAACGCCTCTGTAATGGTCGTGGGCATGGCACCCGGCACTCAGACTGACGGTCAGGGAAGGTACGAGCTCCGATTCACCCCGGTGTCGGCCACCGCGCGAATTACCGTCATGGTCCGTCGCGTCGGCTACGCTGCGCGATCGCTGCCCCTGAATCTCGCGGGGCGATCGGAGATCACGGCCGACTTCGCTCTGACTCCCAGCCAAATGCGCCTCGAAGGAGTTGTCGTTACCGGCGTAGAGAGTCGCGACGCTGCGCGAGTCAGGGAAAGAGCTGGTGCCGCATCGGGAAAGACCGGTGTCAAGCAGATCACTCCCATGGCCAACGTGCTGGCCTCGCCATCAGGCATGTCCATTCGAAGGCAGCGTGAGCCGGGCAACACCGAGGGATACGCGGTCATCGACGAGAACCCGTACTTTCTCGCGAGGGAGCGCGCGCTCTCTACGTTTTCTGTCGACGTGGACCGCGCTTCGTACAGCAACGTGCGGCGATTCCTCACACAAGGTCAGCGGCCGCCCAGGGATGCTGTGCGCATCGAAGAGCTCGTGAATTACTTCCCGTATTCCTATCCCGAGCCTCGCGCGGGCGATCCGGTGTCGATCTCGACGAGCGTCGCCGCTGCCCCCTGGAACCGAAGCCATCGCCTGGTGATGATCGGCCTCAAGGCCCGGTCCATCGCGACAGCTTCCCTTCCACCGAACAACCTGGTTTTTCTGATCGACGTATCGGGGTCGATGATGTCGCCAGACAAGCTGCCGCTCGTGAAGTCGGCGTTCGAGCTGCTGGTGAATCAGCTGAGACCGCAGGATCGCGTCTCGATTGTCGTGTACGCCGGCAGCGCAGGCCTCGTATTGCCATCGACTCCGGGAAACAACAGGAAGGCGATCATGGACGCGATCACTCGCCTCGAGGCGGGCGGCTCAACCGCTGGTGGTGCCGGCCTCCGACTGGCGTACGACATCGCCGGATCGAACTTCATGAAGAACGGCAACAATCGTGTGATCCTCGCGACCGACGGCGATTTCAATGTCGGCGAGTCGAGTGATGCCGAAATGGTCCGGCTCATCGAAGCCCGCAGGTCTACCGGTGTTTTTCTGACTACCCTTGGCTTCGGCACCGGGAACATCAAGGATTCCAAGCTCGAGCAGCTCGCGGACCGGGGGAACGGGCACTACGCCTACGTAGACAACCTTCTCGAGGCGAAGAAGATGTTCGTGCGCGAGCTCGGCGCAACGCTTCGCACAGTCGCGAAGGACGTGAAGCTTCAGATCGAGTTCAATCCGCAGCGAGTCGCAGCGTACCGTCTGATCGGTTACGAGAATCGGCTGCTGAACGATGCCGACTTCGCGGATGACACCAAGGATGCCGGCGACATGGGCTCCGGTCACACGGTGACTGCGTTGTACGAAGTGGTTCCCGTCGGCGCGCCGATGGATTCGCTCATCCCCAAGGCAAATGATCTCCGGTATCAAAGGCCGTCTGCCGGTTCGAGGTCCGCGTCCGGCGGCGAGCTCCTCTACGTCAAGCTTCGTTACAAGGAGCCCGAAGGCGCGACGAGCAGGCTGATGACGCGCGCAGTGCGTGACGCCATGGCTTCGCAGAGCTCGGATTTCGCGTTCGCATCCGCGGTGGCCGAGTTTGGCATGCTCTTGAGGGACTCGAAGTACAAAGGCAAAGCGACGTATGCGTCGGTTGCCGAGCTCGCGAGCGCGACCCTGGGGAATGATCCCGATGGTCTGCGGCGGGAGTTCGTGACTCTCGTGAGACAGGCGGAAACGGTTGCGCGACACCAACGTGCGGGCCGTGGCGGCTCATTCGACGTTTTGAGATGAGCCGAGCGGAGCGGTGCGTCATCGCACCGCTCCGTTGCGTGTCTGTTAAGCCGGCATGGGTGCGGGCTCGATGAACAGCTCGTCGACGTAGCACCACGCCCAGTCCTCGCCGGGCTCGAAGCTTCGGATGATGGGGTGGCGACTGTTGTGAAAGTGCGCAGTCGCGTGCTTGCCCTGAGAATTGTCGCAGCATCCGACGTGACCACAGGTCATGCAGAGGCGAAGGTGAACCCAGGTCATTCCCGTCTTGAGACATTCCTCGCATCCCTGCGGCGTTCGCGCGTGAACGGGACGAATGAAACCGAGGTGAGTGCAGTTTGCCATGGCTCAGTCCTGCGAGAAACGCGAGGGATGGAAGAGAACTTGCCGCACTATTCGCGCCGCGATCACACCATTGACACCGCCATTCTCCGTGAGGAATGTCTGTAGATGATTGAACCCGGAGCGTGAGCACGAGAGCGCGCATCACCGGCGTCCTTGCGCCGGTCGTCACCCCTTTCAACGCGGATCTTTCCCCCGACCCGGGGCGGTTGGCCAGGCATTGCCGCTGGCTGCTGTCGCAGAACGTCGGCCTGGCTGTATTCGGCACGAATTCCGAAGCGAATTCGCTGGCGGTTGACGAGAAAATCGAGCTCCTCGACCGGCTCGTCGACAGCGAAGTGGACCCGGCGCGCATGATGCCGGGCACTGGCTGCTGCGCGCTGACGGATTCGGTTCGGCTCACGGCGCATGCGACGAAAGTCGGCTGCGCGGGAGTGCTGATGCTCCCGCCCTTCTATTACAAGGGCGTTAGCGACGAGGGACTCTTCCGAAGCTTCGCCGAGGTGATCGAGCGCGTCGGGGACAGCCGCCTGCGCATATACCTCTATAACATCCCGCCGGTTTCACAGGTCGCGATCACGCTTCAATTGATTGAGCGACTGCTCGAGGCCTATTCGGACATCATCGCGGGCGTCAAGGATTCTTCGGGCGATTGGAGCAACACGAAGGCGTATCTCGACAACTTCGGCAAACAAGGCTTCGACGTCTTTCCGGGAAGCGAGAGCTTCCTGCTCCAGGGGCTGCGGCATGGGGGCGCGGGCTGCATCAGCGCTACGGCGAATGTGAACCCGGCCGCGATTGCGCGGCTCTTTGCCACGTGGCAGGCGGCCGATGCCGACGGCCAGCAGGCGGGGCTCAATGAGATTCGTGGCATCTTTGCGAAATATCCGATGATCCCCGCGCTCAAAGCCGCGATTGCCAGCTACAGGGGCGATGCTGACTGGGCCGTGGTACGGCCACCGCTTATCGAGCTCTCGGGAGAGCAGAACACTTCCCTGCTCGAGGAGCTCGCGCATGTCGGCTTCACGATGCCTGGACTCGCAAGGTCGACTGCCGCCGTGTGATGCGTGTCCTTGCAAGGGCGCGCCGTTGCCGCAGTATCTCGAAGGGTGTTTTTGGAGGATGACACTTACTCGTCGAGGGGGGCGATTAGAACTTCCGGCACTCCGTCGACGAACCTCACCTTCACCTCCCACGGATTGCAGCAGACCTCGCAGTCCTCGACGTACTCCTGCACAGGTCCACCGCCGGGATCGACACCGATCGTGACAGTCTCGCCGCAGTAAGGACAGACGACATCGGCCGTCGTGTCCGCCGTGCCGTCTCCGAGGGGAAAATCGGCATCGATATCCGAGTCGTCGTTCTGACCGTTGTTACTCATGAGGTCGGAACATCCGCTAAGCCGCACGCAGCCGCCCTCTGGAGCAGAAGCTCACGCTCACGCTCATTTCGCGTGAGCGACGCGGCGCGCTCGAATTCCTTGCGCGCCTCATCCAGCCTTCCGAGCTTCGACAAGAGATCTCCGCGCACGCTGGGCAGTAAATGGTATTTCTTCAGCGAGGGCTCCGACTCTAGCGGCTCCACGAGCTCGAGTCCCGCCGCCGGACCGTACGCCATTGCGACCGCCATCGCCCGGTTGAGCTCGATCACAGGCGAGGGAGTGAGCCTGAGAAGCTCGTCGTATAGAGATGCGATCCGCTCCCAATCGGTTTCGTCTGCCTTTCTCGCTCGCGCGTGACATGCGGCAATCGCAGCCTGCAACCCGTAAGGCCCGAGCCTGCCCGCCGCGCTCTTCGCCCGCTCGAGCGCCGCGAGTCCACGACGAATGAGAATATGATCCCATCGGCCTCGGTCCTGATCGAGTAGCAGTATCGGTTCTCCCCTCGGGCCGGTGCGCGCGCGGAGGCGCGATGCCTGAATCTCCATCAGCGCAATGAGTCCATGCACCTCCGGCTCCTGCGGCGCGAGCTCGGCAAGAATGCGCCCGAGACGTAGCGCGTCCTCGCAGAGCGCGGGGCGCATCCAGTCGTCACCCGCGGTCGCCGAGTATCCCTCGTTGAAGATGAGGTACACGACCTCCAGCACCGAAGAGAGTCGCGCTTCGAGCTCCTCTCCCCGTGGGACCTCGAACGGAACCTTTGCATCGGACAGAGCTCGCTTGGCCCGCACGATTCGCTGTGCGATTGTCGGCTCGGGGACGAGGAATGCACGCGCGATCTCATCGGTGGTGAGGCCGCCGAGCAAACGCAGCGTGAGCGCAGTACGGGCCTCGGTTGAGAGAATCGGATGACATGATATGAATACGAGGCGGAGGAGATCGTCGCCGACGTTATCGTCGATCGCGGCGTCGAGGTCGGGCATCCCCATCGCCTGCTCCGCCTCGAGCTCATGGCCAATCTGTTCGTGCTTCCTGTCGAGCAGCTTGTTCCGGCGCAGCGCATCGATCGCGCGGTGCTTCGCCGTCGCCATGAGCCAGGCGCCCGGGTTGTCGGGAACACCGGACTCGGGCCATTTCTCGAGGGCGGCGACGAGCGCGTCCTGAGCGAGGTCTTCGGCGAGACCAACGTCGTGCACGATCCGCGTAAGACCCGCAATGAGCTTCGCGGACTCGATTCTCCACACGGCGTCAATCGCGCGGTGCGCATCGGAAACGGTCACGATTTCCAATCACACCATCTTCTTACGCCTATGCAAGCCCGATGCAGCAGGCGTGACCGTTTCAGCGCCGCCCGCGGTACGAGCACGTCGCGGAGTAAGGCGCCAATCTCCTTACACGCTTGCCTTGACTTTTAAAGACTCCCACCGGGCCTTCAGCCTCTCCGCCCACCCGGGTGCGTTTGGATCGACGATCTTGATCGTGATCGAGCCTACGTAAGCCGTTCCCGAGATTCTGAGGGTGGGTGCATCTGGGGGCGGATCGGCATTTCCGGCGCGCTTGACGTCGAAATGGCCGAGCATCTCGTCCCCGTCACACTCGACGCGGACGTCGGCTGGAACCGTCACTTCGATATTCGCCATGAAGCCGTTGAGCTCCATGTCGCTGATCCCAGCGCCCATTCGGGCGTAGGTGAGGTCGAGCTCGACAGTCCCCATGCACGCGAACGCCTTGAACTCCCGGGGGACAACCCATTCCCCCTCGCGTTTTTCGGTCGTCCACCAAGCCACAACTCGGCTCAGCTCCGGGATGAGATCCTCGGGGAGAGTTCTCACCAGGACGCCGTGTTCGGCGGCCTGACGGACGCGATAAGGAGGAGTCACAGTGTTCGGACGAATTTCGCGTGCCGCGAGTTTCACTGGAAGCTAATCCGCCGTATCCCTCAGAGGCTTCCGACACGGATGCCCCGGAATTCGGGTCTTCCGGGCACCGAACTGGCAGAGTGCCGTCAATTGCGATACGATGCGGATCGGCTTTTGACCGTCCCCTTCAACGGAGGAAGAACGTGTCACTAACACACCAGCGCCGCGTGCTCACGCTACTCGGAATCGCGGGGGCTTTGCTCGCCTCGGGCACCGCCTGTAAGGAGCGGGAGCCGTCGCGCGTCGATCCCACTGCGGCGGTGTTCGCAGATTTTGCCAACCGGGTCGATGCATATGCCGCGCTCCGCAACCAGCTGGCCGACTCCGTTGGCGAGCTCGATCCGACCAAGAGCCAGGCGGAGATCGCCACCCGCGCCGCCGCGCTTGGGAACGCGATCATGGTCAGGCGGGCGCAAGCGAAACAAGGCGACATCTTCACGCCCGAAGTGGCGACCCTCCTTGCCACGCTCATCAAGGAGGAGTACAGCCGGCGCTCCGAGCCGGTGCAGGAAACCCGCGAAGACCAGCAGGAGGAGCTTCCGGATTTCGTGCCACGCGTGAATCAGATTTATCCAACGACGTATCCGCTTGCGACCTTCCCTCCGGCGTTGCTGCCATTGTTGCCCACGCTGCCGAAGGAGGTCGAATATCGCATCGCCCAGAACTATCTCATTCTGCGGGACATCGAAGCGAACCTCATCATCGACTTGATGCCCAACGCGGTTCCAACAGGAGGCTGACCATTGTGACACCACGCATCCGCCTTGTCGTCGTCCTGGCCATCTGCTGGCCGGCGTCCCTCGAGGCTCAACAGGCTCAACAGCCGGACCTTCCCCTGCGGCCGGGCTCAGTCCGATTTCTCGTGATGGGCGACGGGGGCACCGGCGACAAGCCACAATACGAAGTGGGCGCGCAGATGGAGCGCTACCGCCAGCGCTTTCCGTTCAACTTTGCGATCATGCTCGGCGACAACATTTACGGGCGGGAGCGGCCGCAGGACTTCGACAATAAGTTCATCAAGCCCTACAAGGCGCTGCTCGACGCGAAGGTGGAGTTCCACGCTGCACTCGGCAATCACGACGATCAGAACCAGCGTTATTTCAAGCCCTACAACCTGGACGGCGCGCGCTATCGCACTTTCAAGAAAGGCAACGTGCGGTTCTTCGTCATCGACAGCAACTATCTCGATGTTGAGCAGCGGAAATGGCTGGAGAGAGAGCTGGCGGGGTCGGGGTCCGACTGGAAGATCGCGTACTTCCACCATCCGCTATACACCACAGCGCGCCGCGGTCCGGAAGTCGAGCTTCGCGCCATCCTGGAGCCTCTCTTCGTCAAGTATGGAGTGAACGTGGTGTTTGCCGGCCATGAGCATATCTACGAACGGCTCAAGCCACAGAAGGGCGTCTATCACTTCACGGTTGGCGGAGCGGCAAAGCTGCGCGCCGGCGATACGAAAAAAGGCCCGCTAACAGATGCCACTTTCGACAGGGACCGCTCGTTCCTGCTGGCCGAGATTACCGACAAGGAGCTGTACTATCTAGCGATCAGTCGCACGGGGAATGTCGTGGACAGGGGAGTGATCAGCAGACGTTGAGCAGGCGGCTCTCGCGCCTTCATCTCAAAAGATCGCGAAGGCGAAGGGAGAGCTGCTGCGTCAGTCATCTACCTGCGACCGCCTTGACGATCTCCAGCATCATCCCCGTTCCGCGTCTGATGTTCTCCAGAGATATTCGCTCGTCGTTGCCGTGTACTCCCGCTTCATCGGCGACAGGAATGAGAAAGGGCCCGAATCCGTAGCTCGCGATACCCAGATCGCGGAAGAAATGACTGTCGGTGAAACCCGTTTGCACGGACGGCGTGATGTTAGCCGCGGGAAAGTGGCGGCGGATGGTGGCTTCGATCGCCCGATACAGGGGCGTGTCCGTGGAGGAAACGGCGGGACTGAAGCCCATGATCTTCTCGACGCTGATCTGCGGGTCGTTTATCACCGATTCGAGCTCGCGCGTGAATGCAGCGGGATCCTGATCAGGTAGAAGGCGGCAGTCTATCTGTGCGCGTGCTTCCGGTGGGATGACGTTTATCTTGGCGCTTCCCTGGAGCATGGTGATCGAGCAGGCGTTTCGGAGAAGCGCTGCGAGGCGCGGCTGCCACATCTGGAGCTTGAGCATCGTGTTTCTGTCCGCCGAGGCTTTAGCGATGTCCTGGAAAGGCTCCTTCCATTCCGCACGGGCACTGCGGCCCATGCCCTTGAAGTACGCGTCCACGGCCGGAACGATGTGTGGCGGGAATTCATGGGTCTGAATGCGATACAGCGCACGGACGAGACGGGTGACCGCTGTGCTTACCGGCGGACCGGACCCATGACCCGGCTTCCCCGTCGAGACCAGGCCGAGCCATAGCGGCACCTTCTGCGTCACTTCTATGGAAAACAGCTCCCGACCGTCCTCAACGGATCCGTCGTCGCCCTCGTTCAACACCAGACCTGCGCCCGTGAATGCGTCGGGACGGTTCTTTACGAGCCATCCGGCGCCGTAGGCACCTCCGGCTTCTTCATCGGCAGTTGCGAGGAAAATAACGTCGCGTCTGAGCGGCACCCGCGCGCGGTGCAGGGCGAGGAAAGCCTGGAGCTGGACGATTCCAAGTGTCTTCGTGTCCAGCGCGCCGCGCCCGTAGACGTGTCCATCTCTTGTCGCGGCCGCGAATGGATCACTCTCCCAGTATTTGGGATCAGCGGGCACCACGTCCATGTGATGCAACAGGACGAGTGCTGGCTCGGACCCTGTTCCCTTGAGCCGCGCCCAGATGTTGCCGCGTCCAGGCGCGGAAGACACGCTGTCGAAGGCGATTCCCTCATGCTTGAAAATCCTGGCGAAGAAAACAGCGGCCGCCGCTTCGTTGCCCGGCGGGTTCGTCGTGTTGATCCGCAGGTACTCCTGTGTGCGGCGGACCGCTTCCTCGCCGAGCCTGTCGATATCGGCCCGGGACTGCGCGTTGAGCGAAGTGGCGAGCGCCAGGATCAGGAAGACGACAAACGAAGCGTTCACTGCGGGGTGCGACGGTCGAATAACGGCAGGCATGGATGGGCTCGATGTGACCGGTTGAGTGGCATCACTTCAGGGGTAGCGGACAAGATGCTCGCCGTCCCGTGAAACGGAAGTACGATGGCGACTCCTGTCCCCGGGTTCGAGCTCAACGACGCAGGCCGTTGCTCAGCGTCCACTCTTTCCGATCTCCTCGCGCAGCGCCTCGAGCTCGGCGATCGCTTCGAGGTCGCGCGGACGGCCGGCAGCGCGCTTTGTGGCGATCAGCCATTCGAGGTTGAGACACTTCGTGCGATTCGAGAATAGCGTGACGTCAATCGTGTGATCGATCAGATCGTCGTACGTGCCGCCCCCCGTCACTTCGCCGAGCAGATCGATGTCGCCGGCCGTTGTGGTGAGGGTGAAATTGAGACCCGCGCGCAGCGTGGCGGCCGACCACTGGAACGGAAGGCCCCGCGGAGCGCCACGCAGGTAGGGCTTGAGCGGGCGGAGCGCGCGGACGATGCGGTCGAGATTGGCATCGGTTCTGGCGTAGCAGACATCGACGTCCTGGGTGAGGCGACTCGATCCATGGACTGTCGCCGCCACACCGCCGATGATGATGTACTCGACGCCGGTCTGATGCAGGGCAGCGAGCAGCCGGGCGAAATCGGTCATCGTTTCTTTCGAGCGGCTCGCCCGGCGCGATGCGCTTCGTCGGCGAGGCGAGCGAGCGCCTGGAGTGATCTCATTCGTTCGTCCACCGTTTTCTCGAGATTGTGGCGCAGCAACGACCGGTCGATATCGCGTTTGAAAGCTTCTATCAGCGGATCAGCGGTGGGC
>JALYJX010000104.1 GCA_030775065.1 Gemmatimonadota bacterium
CTCGAGTATCCAGGTCACTTCGTCGTAAAGAAGATCACGACCGGTGGCACATTCCGTTTCCATCACAAGCTGCTCTACATCGCCAACTCACTCGTCGATCAGCACATCGGGCTGGAGGAAACCGATGACGGCGTCTGGTCCATCTACTTCAACACCGTACTCATTGCCACATTGAATGAGCGGGACTACATCATTCGTGGATAACATCCAAAGTGTTACCCATGTTGCTGGACAGTTCTGTTACCTATCTCCCCGGCTGCTCAGGTAAACCCGACGCTACGAGTGAAATGCTAACCGGCGTACGGCAGCGAGGACTTTCTCAGCAACTTCATCCACGCGACCAGCACGATGGCCTGGGTCGCTGCAATGAACGGTCACGCCTCCGGTTGCGGGGCAGGCGCAAACGGTGTGTAAGTGGGAGGTTCACCGATCGCACCCATTTGAATGAGATATATGTTGGGGTCGTTGACCAAAGCGATGTTGTGAGAATTCAAAAGGTTCCTCACTCGGTCACGCCAATAGGGGATTCTCGCTTCGTAATAGGCAAGGTCGACTTGTGACCCGTAAGGATTCGCTGCATGCATAATCGCCCCACACTTCTTGTAAAGTTTGATTAGCTCATCTCTCGTGAGGTAATCGTGCTGCCGATCCACCCAGTTCATTGCTATCCCTGGTTCGGTGCTCTGCTCCTGAATTATCGGGCGTGGATAAAACCCCGGATTGATCCGCTCGATATCCTTCATGAGCAATTCAGCGTTCCAATATTTTGCGAATCCTTGGTACACACTTGAGAAAGCGTCTTTGTTCGCCACTAGCGAACCCAGAGCAATCAACTCCAGCATCTTCCGGAACTGGAGGTAAGTCGATTCGATGGTTGTGGCTTTGTAGAGCGCATGGGTGATTCCCGCACTGAAGGCGTCAATGACGGCAGTCCGCCGTTTAATTTCGGTCATCAGCGTGCAGTATTTCTGGACGGCGTCTGGATTCATTGAGGCCTAACGCTGAGTTAGACCGTAGCGGCGCGAAACTCCGGCGTTTTCTTTCGCCGCCGAGGACCCCGGCGAGCGCCAGCTATACGTGGCCACGATCCTTCTTGGACAACTCGTCGAGCCAAGCTATTAAGACGTCACGCGGTTTCAGCTCCAGACGGTAAGGAATGTTTCGCGCGATGTACTCGTCCGTTTCAACCTTGGGAGCGAACGTTGAGGTTGTGGTGATTACTCCCTTCGAAACGTTTTGCGCCCCCGTTATTACACCTAGCATCGCTCGAACTTCGTCGGCTGTCACGACGTGCCCCGGCTTATATGCCTTTACCTGATCAAAGATGCGGATGCTTCCAACGCCACTTTTGGACGCTACTACGTCCCGGCCTTTATCGCCGCTCCGCGGCGTAAGGATCACCTCATCGAAGCCTGCTCGTTCATAAGCACCAGCGATGATTTCCTCCCATTTGCGCGGATCAATCTGATACGCTGCGGCTGGATCGCGTTGAATCTGGTCTACAATCTCGAACCATGGCACGGCAACAGCCTTCACCAACAAACCTTCGCTGGTGGGTCCTGCGAACTCCAGTAGTGCCTTAACCGTAAATTCTGGCGGGGGCGATGGAGACTGATTGAAAAGAAGAAGCAGGCTCAAAGGAACGGTCACGATGGTTGGGTGCGGTCTAACGCCAGAGCTAACCTGCGAGTGAGTCTAACAAGACGCGAGCGAAGCGCGCTTCCGCAGATCACTCGTCAGGTTCAGCGTTCGTTAGCCAGCGGGTGCACGATGCGACGAGAGTTCACGTCACGCGGACTGAGCGACCTCAGAGGATGACACCCCCTACGGCTCCTCGGTTGGGGCGAGCGCTCGGATAGCGCCGTCAGCTGCCGCCATCCACACCATGATCGCGTTGCAGTATTCCTCGAGATAGCAAGCCACTTCATCGGCATTCTTTTCCTTCTTGGATCGATCGGTGCTGATGGCGTAAGCCCCTACCAGGGCCGAGTAGAAGTTGCCGGCGAACGGGATCAGGCCGATCGCGAAGTTGATGCCTTCAACTGCCGTCGTGAACACGAACTTTCCTCGGTCGGGGGCGAGAATATTCTTCGTCAGCTGTTCCGCCAGTAGGTCGACGCTTTTAATCCGCTCCATTGCTTGGTGGTTGAGCAACTCCGTGTGAAGCTCGAGGGGACCACACTCGAGCATGATCTTGATCATCCTGAGCCGCAGTACCTCCGATGCGTGGATAACTTCGTTCCCCGGAGTCGTGAGGTGTGACTCGATCTTGGCTAGGTCGTGTTTGAAGCTCTCCAACTGCTTCATCGCCCAATCATGGCGCTTGGCCGCAAGCTCCGCATCGTCAGCGCCCTTCACCTCGGCGCTCTCAAATAGGCGTAGGACCCGCCAACTCGCATCTTCGGTTAGTCGGATCGCCTGAACGTAAAGGTCGCGGAGCGTTGAACTCTTGGTCTGGTTCAGCGACGTCCGCAACTTTTCAATACGGTCACTGAATGCTTGGGGATTGAACATCAATTGAATCTCCATAGCTGCAAGTAGACTGGCTAACTATTTAGTCGACTGCTTACCTAGACTGCGGAGAGATAGAAAAGATCGCAAAGCGTCTGACGCTTTGCAATTTCCGCGAGGTCCGAAAACTGTGACCAACTGTCTTCCCAGGCGGCACTTACTTAGATCCGCAGGAAGATCCGTATTTGAAAATGCTGCAAAGGCCTTGCGGCCTAGTAATACGCGGCGTTTTTGGAGAGTGCAGCATTCCCGTCACCACCCCAAGGCATTCGCGACCCTCGTGACTCCGTCAATCTAGCAAAGCAATTCAAAGCCGATCGGCGGGACTCTGCACGCCCATCGCGCCCTTGTTAGGCACATGCGTGTGGATCATTGTCGTCTGAAGGCTAGTGTGGGCCCAGCAACTCCTGAATCGTGCGAATCTCGCAACCGCTCTCGAGCAAATGCGTTGCGAATGAATGACGCAGCGCATGGCAGGGCCGCCGCGCTCGCCGCGGCGAGCTGACGGGAGGAACGCGTCGAACTACGCAGACGGAGTACGACCAGCGTAATTGCGTAGCAAAAAAAGAAAAGCAGACCGTAGTGCCCGCTGCAGAATAGAGTGGGATTTCGAAGCGCTACGGATCAAGTTGAACGCCTTCGTGTTCGTCGGATTCCGTGACGTTCGCCGGGCTCGATGGCGTCTTGGGAATCAGGCGGGCGACCCGATCGCTCTTCGAGAGCTCGGCAACGCCAGGTACAAGAAATGGGAGTGCGTCCCGGAAGCGGCGCCCCCACGCCGACTCGTGGTGAGCACCAATCTCCTCCTTGACCCACATGAGATCCTTTCCGAGCCTGTAGCCCTTCGACTCGAGTAGATCGCGAAGGCGAAGCGCTCTCGCGACGTGCCGGTCGCCTTCCAGGTCACCAACGTCGAGGTAGAGCTTTCCCGGCGAGAACGGCGTTTGTTCGATAAACGCGAAAGTGTCCGCCTCTGTGAGCCACAATGACGGACTGAGCACGCCTGCAAAGCCGAAGACTTCGGGATGGCGAAAGAATGCGTAGAGGCTGATCAGTCCTCCCATCGACGAGCCTACGATGCCAGTGTGCTGGCGGTCGGGGGCAGTCAGATACTGTTCATCGATGAGCGGCTTGACTGTCTTGATGAGAAACTCGAGGTACAGATCCCCCCGTCCTCCTCCGAGCTGGGGATGCTCGAATGGGGAGTACTCAGCCAGACGGTCGCGCCCCATGTTGGGAATGCCGACAACGATCGCATCCAGTCCGTCAAGGCTCACTTCGGCCATCGCCACATCGACGTTCCACGAGCCTGCGAAGCTCGTGGCGGGGTCGAACAGGTTCTGACCATCGTGCATGTAGAAGACCGGATAACGGCGATCTCTGGCCGCGTATCCGCCCGGCAGGGAGACGAGCAGGTCTCGCTCGTTGTCGAGTTGCGGACTGTAGACGGCGTCGATTCGCTCGATCGTGCCGAGTGGGTGCTTGGCGCGCCTGCGCCGGCGGCGCAGGAGTCTGGCTAACGAAGTCACGATGATTCAGCCGGCGTACATGGTGAGATCTGTGCCTACCGCGTCGGCGATGTCCATCGCGGCTTGCAAATCCGGGTGACGCACACAGACGTAACCGTCAGAGATCAGCGTCTGCACCCAGTTCCGGCGCGGCGCACCAATCGGCAGAAGGTCGACGTGCACGATATGCGATCCGTAGCGCGACAAGATCCTTTCGAGACCCTCGATGTGTTGGATCCGCCCCGTTCCCTGTGCGCGCTTGAAGACGTTCACCGTGTTGTACTTTCGCTCAGCGGTCTGCGAAAAGCGGCCGTGCACTTCCGCCTCCGCGTAACCGCGGAAGAGGTCGATGTCCGACACGAAATTCATGAGGTCGACGGTGCGGGCCCCTGCCGGTCGAACTGCGATCTCACCGAAGACCACCTCTCCATCGGACTTCTGGTACCACTCCATGTGAGTGAAGCCCGTCTTCATGTTCAAGGCCTCGAGAACTGCATGGCCCATCTCGTGCCCTCCCTCTAGATGCGGAGCATCGAGATCCCGCAGACACAGCGTCTGGGGGCTGATCCACTCTTCGCTTCGCGCGATGAGCGGCCTCGGACGATAGTACCCGATGTTCGTGTAGACGATCTTCCCGTCGATGCAGATCGTGTCGTAGGTGTACTCCTCTCCTTCGATGAACTCCTCGACGTTCACCTCATCGATGTGACCCATCTTTGCGATCGCCGCTTTGAGCTCCGCCGCATCGTTCACGCGATATGTGTCCATCGAGCCTGCGCCGGCGATCGGCTTGATGATGACGGGATAGCCGATCTTTTTTATGGCGGCGCGAACACCCTGAGCGCTCTTCGCTGATTTGTGCTTTGGCGTGCGGATTCCCGCCGCAGCGACTTTTTCTTTCATGAGATCCTTGTCGCGGAACGGCAGGCATTCTTCGACGGTCATCCCGCCTGTGCCGAGCTGCTCGCGCAGGCGCGCGGCGAGGATCACGCCCGGCTCCCATAGACAAATCACTCGATCGATCTTCCTGCCAGCGGCCCACTGCGTCGCGACTCTTATTACCTCGTCTTCGTCCTGAAGGCTGGGCACGCGCACGTAGGCAGCGAGATGCCGCCTGGTTAATTGTGGAATATCGTGATCGGGCTGGTCACCGACGCCGATGACTGCGGCGCCCTCGCGTGCCAACCCGCCAACAAAGAGTGGCATCTCATCCGGATAGCCCGGCGCAATCATCATCACGTTCACGGTCGACTCCGCGCTTGGCTGAGTAAGTAAAGGCGCCTCATCCGAGCTCGACCCTCACAACCGAGATCAAACGCTGAAGCGCCCGCATTACAACTGCTGTTTCAGGATGGCGCAGAATAATGTATCCGTCGCCTTCATAGCTAGCGGCCGGCGCTTCGCCGGGCACGGGTAGCTTCACGTCGACGACGAGCGGCCCAATCTCACGGCCGATCACATCGAGACCATGAACATGGCGAATCATCCCGTTCCCCTGACCGCGGAGGAATGCAACGCCGACCGCGTACTTCCGGATCGGACGCTCGAAGGTACCGAACACCATTACCTCGGCCCACGCGCGGACGAAATCAATGTCATACGCGCGGGAGTTCAGCGTAGTGATTTGCGCCCCCGGCGGGCGAGCAGCCACTTCGGAGATCGCGATAGTGCCGTCGCGGCGACGGAACCATTCCATGTGACTCAGCCCTGTCTCCATTCCCAGGACCTCGAGTGCGCGCGAGCCCGCCTGTCGAATGTCGTCGTACCGCGCGTCGTCCACCTCGCGCGGGGAGACAACGCACCACTGAATCCACGGATTCCGGACTACCTCGAGCGGCGTCGGATAGTAGTGCGTGAGCGAATGCCACACTGCTCGCCCGTCGATGGAGATTGTCTCCAGTGAATATTCGTCGCCGGTGATGAACTCCTCGATGAGCGCCGCGTTACCCGGGCGCGGAGCTGACTTCGCTATGGCTTCGAGGAGTGACCGGTCGTCATCACACCGAAACGTCGAGATCGCTCCTGCGCCGGCCGGGGGTTTGACGACTACTGGAAAGCCAACTTTACGTGAGAACGCTACGGCGTCGTCGACAGACTCCACGAGGCTGTGCTTCGCGCACGGCAGACCGGCGGCGCGCAAGGCATCCTTCATTTCGGATTTGTCCCTGAAGCGACGCGCAACATCCGCGCGCATTCCACTGATTCCCATCTTCTCGCGAACTTCGGCGAGCGGCACCTGCAGCTGCTCGTAGGCACCGAATAGGCGGTCGATGGGACCGAGGCGCTGCGCGAGCCCTTCCGCCGCCCACGACAGCTGGCCGGAGTCGAGAATGTTGTCCACGCGCCAGTGACCGTCCACACTCGCAGCGAGCGCAGGCGAAAGTTTTTCCGCGGGATCCTGTGTGATGACACCGAGCCGGACGTCTGGCAGGCTTGCAACCGCTTCGATCATGCGCGACGCATTCTCAGAGAGAATCGGCGCGGCGAACACTACATTCGGCATCCGTTATCCGTAAGGTTACAATCTAACTGGCGACTAGTAACCGAGCTTGTCGACGAAGTGCGGCAGCATCCTTCGCCACCACGGCCAATCGTGGTTTACATCATGCCCCCAGAGATCGAGCCAGTGCGGTATTCCCTTGTGGTGAAGGATCTCCGAGAGATTGCGAGACGCGTGGGGCGCTTCGAAGGCACCCTGCCCCGTCGCTATCACAATGCGGCTGTGATGCCGGAGCGTATGCAACGGGCCGTCCGATAGTCCCGGCAGAAACCACGCAGGGTTGTTGAAGAAACAGTTCTCGTCCGAGTAACCGCGCAGATACGAGGGTCCGAGATCATAGAAGCCGCTCATTCCAATCAGCGTGTCGAACAGGTCCGGCCGGCGGAAGAACGCGTTGGCGGCGTGGAACGCGCCGAAGCTCGCACCCGTGGTGGCAATGCGCTCCGATCCGTTGCCCACCGCTGCACGGATGTAGGGAACTACCTCCTCTTCGACGTACCCTGAATAAAGCGCCTGGCGGCGCGCCTGCTCGCGAGCTGGAAGCGATCGATCCATCCACGCGTGCTGGTTGATGCTGTCGATCGAGAAGAGCATGATCCGGCCCGCCATGATCGCGGGTTCCACCGCCTTCACGAGGAAAAAGCGCTCATTCTCGAGGTAGTCGGCTGCGGCCGTTGGAAAGATCAGAACAGGCCGACCCCGGGTGCCGTACGTCACGATCGGCATCTGCAGCCCGAGTCGCGGGCTTCGCCACCCGTCGAGGCGGCGCGGCAGACGGTCGTCCACGAATTTCAAGCAGATCTCCTGATGTCGACGCTTCTCACTGGGCCAGAGCGGCCGGGTGACCTCACGAACCGCGAGCTGCCACCAACTCGCGGTGAGCACGCGATCCGCCGCGCCACGCCGCCGCCGCTTCGATGAACGCGTCGAAGAGCGACTGCATCTTCGGCTCGGAGTCCACCAAGTCTTCCGGGTGCCACTGCACGCCGAGCACGAAGTCGTTTTCGATTGACTCGACGCCTTCGATCAGGCCATCGGGCGCGAAGGCGTTCGCAACCAGATTCGGCGCGAGCTGCTTGATGCCCTGGTGGTGCATGCTGTTCACGCGGACCGTGTTGGTGCCGAGCAGGCGGCCTAAGCGCGTGTCGGCGACGATTTCCACAGGATGCACCAGGTCCTGCCGCGTGTGCATACCCGCCTTCGGGAAATAGTCGTGTCTGATCGCTCCCGGATACTCGGACGCCAGATCCTGGTAGAGCTTTCCGCCCGCCGCGACAGTCAGCAGCTGCGCACCGCGGCAAACGGCGAGGATGGGCTTCCGGTCGTCCATCGCCCACCTGGCGAACATGATCTCGGTGCGGTCGCGGTCGGGGTCGGTACGGCCCAGCGCGCTCGTCCGGGTCTCCTCGTACGCGTCTGGATCGATGTCCACGCCGCCCGGGAGGAAGATGCCGTCGAGCTCGTCGTAGATCGCGCGCAGTGTCTCGGCATCGTCCAGCAGCGGGACGATCCAGGGAACCGCACCCGACGCGGTCAGCGCGCCCACGTACCGCTGGCTCATGATCCAGCAACGGGGCAGCTCGTCCGGGATCTCCTCGAGGGTCTGCGTCGTGACGCCGATAATCGGCCGCGTCGAAGGGTTCATTGCGTGCCCTCTGCGGGCGTCGTCACACCTTCCGCCGTCTCTCTGATGATCTGATCCACAACAAACTTCAAATTCCCCGTCTCCTTGAACGTCGCGAGCTGCCTGTCGGCGCTCGATCCATGTTCCATGATATGGTATGCGTACTCAATTTCCTTCCGCGTGCCGAGCTCATCCATTACGTCGCCGAGGAACCATTCGATGAGCTCTCTGATGAGCACGGGAGCTGGGAGCTCCTGCTTCTTGCCGAAATCTATGAGCTTGCCCTTCAGACCCCAACGCACGGCGCGCCATTTATTCTCTTCGATGAGCTCGGAGCGATATACGCGGAAGGAAAGGTTGTCCCGTCTCAACTTCCAAAGCTTGGCAACCACCGCCTGCAGGATCGCCGCAACGCAGATTGCCTCGTCCACCCGCGTGCAGACATCACAATTCCGGAATTCGAGCGTCGGATACTTGTAATGCGGACGCACATCCCACCACAGCTTTGACGCGTCGGGAATGCTCTTCGTCCTGACGAGGGTATCGACGAGATCCAGGTAGTCTGCATTGCTCAGGAAGACCCGCGGCACGCCGCTGCGCGGGAAATTCTTGAAGACAATGCTGCGGTATGAGTGCAGGCCAGTCTTTCGTCCGGCCCAGAATGGCGAGCTTGTGGAAAGACACAGGATATGCGGCAGCACGTATCTCGCCGCATTCAGGCAATCGATGCGGAACTCGGGATCCTCTATGCCGATGTGCACGTGAGTTCCGAAGATCAGCAGACGGTCTGCAAGGTCCTGAAGCTCCTCCTTCACACCCAGGTACCGCTCGAGCGGATTCACGTGCTGCTGCTGCCACGAGGAGATCGGATGCGTGCCGGCCGCGGCGATTGTAAGGCCGTGTGTGGCCGCCGTCTCGATAATGGCGCAGCGAAGCTTGATCAGATCCTCGCGAGCTTCCTGAATAGTGCTGCAGACTTTCGTGCCGACTTCGACCTGGCACTGGTGCAGCTCGGGCTTCACGTCGCGAAGCAACGGCAGGTCGGACTTCATGATCTTGTCGATTCCGCTCTGGAGCTCGCGCGTCACGGGATCGATGATCTGATACTCCTCCTCGATGCCGACCGTGAGAGACGGCGGCTTCATCCCTGACTTCATCTCTTCTCCAGGAGGAGGGTCGGCACGTTCGAGCCGCCGCCCGCAGTGACATTCAGCAGCTCGTCCGTGGAGATGCGCGTGAGGCAGCCCTCCACGAACCGTCCATGTGAAACGTAGGGCGCGGTGTCGAGCGAGCGGTCATGAATATCGAGCTTCCCGTCTACCAACGCCGGGAACGGCTCTTCGGGAATCTCCACGCGCTGCTGCACGATGTACGGCTCATCAACCGCGCCACGGATGGCGTCCGACCATCCCTCGGCGGAGACGGTCCACCCAAGCACAATCCCTCGCCCACCGTAGTCGTCGTTCGGTTTCAGCACGAGCCGCTCGCGGTTGTCCGCCATCCACGGCAGCAGATCGATTTGCCTGCCCTCGAATTCCGTAGTTCGCTCGGTCACGACGCGCGTCCACGGAATGTGCATCGCGACCGCGCTGCGTTGCTCATTGCTGAACAGGCTCGCGTTGCGCTCGTCACCGATGACCGCGAGACTGGCCTTTTTGTGAAGAAGCTTGCACCGGAATGGATTCACCATGCACACGGCCCGTTCCCGCACAGCGCGCACTACGTCGTGCTCGAGCCCGCACTCTTTCACCAACTCGTCGATCAGGACTCGCTTATAGATGAGCGTGACGTGCAGATCGCCGGCGAAGAGCTTCCCGTTTCTGTACTCCATCTCGCGCGGATCGGCGATTACGCACTGGAGTCCGTTCTGCTTGAAGAAATCCCGGAAGAGGATGAACTCGCTTTGTGTCGGAACGTCTGACCAGTCCACGATTGCGATACGAGGCGCGTCGCGTGAGCCGCTCCACTGCCGGTGCGCGTCGAGCAGCGCGTGCTCCACACCCGGGCCCGACGGCAGCGGCAGGCAGTTGTACTCGCGCCTGAAATCCGCCATCACCGGGAGCGACAGAAACGCTTCGGCGAGTGAGTCGTTGTACGCTGCACCGGCCGGCGTCTCAGCGTTGTACTCGGTGAACTTGAGGCCTCCTCCATCCGCTCCCTCAGCGAAGAACGCGTCCAGGCGCGAGGTGGGGCTGGCATCGCGGAAGCCGGGATCGTCGTGGATGAGCGACTCTTCCCAATCGAGCAGGCCGAACTGCGCGCGAAGTGCGTCGTCG
The DNA here is from genome assembly GCA_030775065.1 of Gemmatimonadota bacterium. Classification (GTDB taxonomy): domain Bacteria; phylum Gemmatimonadota; class Gemmatimonadetes; order Gemmatimonadales; family Gemmatimonadaceae; genus UBA4720. The sequence goes on from JALYJX010000104.1 coordinate 10,420, forward strand.
GCCATCGCC
>JALYJX010000105.1 GCA_030775065.1 Gemmatimonadota bacterium
GTGTTGCACCGACCCGTTGCGGAAGCGTCGAGCCGGACGGCCCAGTCGGCGCGGGCGCCGGCGCGACTGGTCCCGACCACGGTGTGCATGCCGCAGCTGCGCAAGCGCACGCGAACCGCAGAAGATTCCTGACTCGGTGCACTCTCACGGCGTGGCTCGGAGCTCTGCCGGGAGTGCGAAGGCGCCTGAGCCCTGATGCGGCGGCCTCAGAAGGGTCGAGGCTCGTCCGCTATCGGGCGAGGTGCCCCACCGAAGGCAACACCCATCTGCCTCACAATCGACCGCGCGTATGTCGATCCTACCGGCGACCCGAGTCGGCGGCTAGTGCGACTCGTTCCGCGCGAAGGCACAAATCGATTTTCGATCGTGAGCAGCACGTGATAGAGCCTGGGAGCCCCTGCTGCTTTACCGGGATGCCCGGTGACCTTGACCCTCGAGATGATCTCGTTGCCGCTTTCACGCTCCTGCTCATCGACTGGCTCGCGGCTCTGCCATTGGGATTCCATCTGCACACCCGGCAGTCCGTCGTCGGCAGAAAAACGGTAGCCAAAAGGCTTCAGTGTCGCCTCCGCTATTGCCCGTGCATCCTGAGCCGACGCCGTTCCCAGATCGTATGTGTAGCTGTCCGCGGCCGGCCGGATACTCATCATCATCGCGCATCCAGTCGTCGACGCGACCGCCGCGCACGTGCAGCATAGCGCGGTGATGCGTCGCGTCGCAGTGGAACGGCAGGGCGCCAATTCAGACGCGCCCGATTGCGCGGAGGCGACGTCGCATGCGCCGCGGAAGAAAAAAGGCGCAAGCCGCAAGAATGCGCTCGAGGTTGAGCGCTTTGAGCTCAGCCGCATCGCCGACCCAGTGGTCGGCGACAACCGCGCGCCCCGCGTTGCTGATGAGTCGCTGAATCGCAAGGATCAGCAGAAAGACGTCATCTACTTCTCCGAGGAACGGAATGAAGTCGGGAATGAAGTCGAGCGGCATCAGAATGTAAGCAATCGCCCCGGCGACGACGAGCTTGTCGATGTTCGCAACCCGGCGATCCGTGATGAGACCGTACAGCAGCCTCAGAAAATTCGGAATCTCGCTCACCGTTCCCATCACGGTTCGCTTTGCGCCCGTCCGCGGACGGCTCGAGGTATTGACCTCGGCGGGAATGGCCCGCGTCCTTCTGCCCGTCGGGGCCGCCGTCCCGGGACTAGTCTTGCGGGCCATCACGTCGCTCTTCCTGCTGGTCCAACCCGCCTGCTGTTGATTGTCACTTACGCTCGTCTCCCGGGGGTTTTGGCAGCTGACTCCCCAATTCGTGCGGCCCGCCCCGCGGTATATCCGGGGGAGTGACCTCCGGCGGCTTCGGCTCGGCCGGCCCTCCGGTCGCAACGCCGATGATTTCACTTGCAACAGACTTGCCAGCCGCCGCGACATCGTTGATCGCGCCTACCGCCTTGTTCATGATGCTCATCGTGCCGCCAATCACGTTTGCCGACATCTTCCCCGCTCGAAGCGTGTCTTCCATTCCCTCGGCAAACCGTTTCAGCGGATTCGTGGACTGGCTCGCCCCCCGTTGAGCGTACTTCGACTCCAGAAAATCGATGAAGTCGAAGATCTGGTACACGCGCTCTTCAGGCAGAGTGTCCAGCTTCCTGATCAGCCTGTCCCGCAGAATATCGTTCATCGTCGGCTCCCCCCTCCCCTTCCCGAGCCCGCTTATCCGCGCCACCGCGCCCGCTTACCGCGTGCGTCGATGTGCACGTAAGTGGTTCGGGCGTGCCCGCTCGTGTAAACGCCCAACCCACCTACGAGCTCGGGATGCTTGAGTTCCACAATCTCTACCGCGAGCCCAACCAGTCTGCTGTCGAGCGAAGTCAGCTTTCCGTCGCCGTTCGCGTCAAGGATCAGGTCTGCAGCGTCACCATACTGATGCTGACTGTCCCGCGCTGCGCGCCTGATTCGGCTGTTGTGAGCAGGTGCGCGAAACCCCGAATGTACGTCGAGCGCCAGACTCCTGGGCGCAGCCGAGCCGTGCCATCTCATGATTTCGGAGATCACCAGCTCGAGCTTGTCCAACAGACGGGGACTGACGGCGGCATAGCGGGGCCACGTGTGCTGATTGTCGTGGCTGAGGAAATCGCCCACTCGAAGGTGTTTGCTGATGGGAAGGTTCACATCGCGCTCGGTAATCTCGAGAAACCCGGCCGGAGGCTCCTGATTGCCCGACAGCTTCTCCGCGAGATACGTCCCGATGCGATAACCGTTGAGCATCGACCCTTCCTTTTCCCTGAAGGGCACGAGCACGGCGAGCGTCAATCCGTCGATTATACGCAGCTGGTCGCCGCGCACGAGTGCAAGGCGATAGAAGCCGGCCGTGAACGGAGCATTCACATCTGCGCCGACGAGGGGTCTCGGTCTGCCGGACGCAACAGTTTCGCCGAGCCTCACCCAGTCGTATTGCAGCGAAGTTGGATCCCCATGCACGTCGAGCGGATAACGGATTCGCTCGCCGGGCAGTGCGAAGCGGAGGAGAACTCTGCCACTCGTCCCGAACGCTGTGGAGGAAGGAACCGCAATGGGAAGCGCTTCAGTGAGAAACTTGCCGAATGGCTTCACCGCGAAGGGCGTGATGCTCGATCGGAACTGAACAGCTCCGAGTGTGGCCGCGACAACCAGCAGAGCAGTCACGAGAGTCGCCGGCTTCGGCCGCTTGAAAAAGGTCGCCTGCGCTACGTCGCCCAGGTCCTGCGAAACTTCCGGCGCGAGGCCGGACATCAGTAGATGAAAACCGGCGTCCCCACCGGTACCATTTCGTAGAGCTTTTCTATGTCCTCGTTGCGCAGCCGGACACAGCCGTGGCTGACGGCTCTTCCGATTGTTTCGGGCTGGTTTGTGCCATGCAGCCCGTAACCGTCGCCGAGCTTCAGCCGGCGGGTTCCGAGGACACCGAGGTAACGCCGCTGCGTGGTGCCGAAAGGCGGAATGATGATGTTGCCGTTGGCTACTATCTCCCTTCCGTCAGACGCCGTCAGGGGGACAACCGACCCGTTTGGATAGCGCCTCACGACCTCCGCGCCCGAGACCGTGATCACCGAGCCGTCAGAGCTTGGAATCGCCCGCCCGCGCTCGAGCCGAACGATGCCGAGCCCGCGCTTCATCGCCTGCTCCTGAAAGTGCCAGTCGGGAGGAACCCACGCCGGATCGACCTCCTTGGCCTCCACCCTGAGACGTCCGCGCGGCGTCTCGAACTTCCACTCCTTGCCGCTGCTTCCCGAGACGAGGGTCTTCCCGCTGCCGGTCGCAACCTGCGTATGAAACAGCACCTCGTTGCCTCGCTTGTACCATAGCTCGCGCTCGGCGATGCTGATCACTATGTAAGGCTGACTGGGTTGAGCCGCCGGGCTCGACACGAGGCGGTTCAGACTGTCCGTCGTCAGGCCAAGCTTGGCCTTCACTTCCTGAAGGACGTTCAGGTTGTCGTTGAAGACCATGCGATTCACGTCGCGCTGGTAGCGAAGGTCAGCTGTTTTCGTCACCAGCATCGCGCTCGCCACCGTCGCCCCGGCGAAGCCAAGCAGCGTGATCCAGATCCACTTGCTGCCGTGCGTCAGAGAATTAACAAAACCCATTGTCACACCTTCAATAAAAGTAGACGCGCATGCCGCGACTCAGATTTGGCCGGATCGCCTTCATGTCTGTGAGTCCGATGCGAACGTTGCCGGCGGGTATCGGCGAGGTATCCGCGGAAGCCACGTTCGTGCTCGCGGCTTCGATTGCACTTCCCCCTTGAAGGACGATCTTGTTCTCATCGAGTCGCACAACCGTTCGCTGGCCACGAGGTATCACCACCGGGAGAGAATCGGACCCGTGAGTGACACCGACCTCGGGTCCGAAAAGCGCCGCCATCTCGCGGAGAACCGCGCCTTCCCGCTCGAGGTAAATCCTGCCGCTGTCGAGTGCCACACCCAGATGCAAAGTCCTCTCCATCTTTGCCTGCCGCTTCGCAAGCTCCAGCGCAATGCGCGCTTTGTCCTGCTCGGCCTGCACTATGGCGTCTGTCCTTTCCCGCTCTGCCTCCGTCATTGCACCGCGCAGCCGGTTCACCTCTTCCGTGTATGCGCGGCGCTTATAGACGAGAAATCCGTCGAGCGTGAGTATCGCGAGCAGCGCGAGGATGAGGGTGAAGACGAACCCTGGATACGCCTGCCTGAAGTCCCGCCAGCTACCGCGACGGCGGTCGCCTTCGCGTCCTTTCGAGGGGTCACGACGACTGCCCGGTTCGTCCAGCGGCTGACCCGGTCCCCCGCGAGTGCTGTCGGATGATTCCATCTACTTTCTCGTCACGCTTTGAAGGTCGAGAATGGGCACACCCGCCGGCTCACTGCGCCCATTGCGGATTCTCGCAACCACCACCACTTCGGCCATCGCGGGGAGATTTCGAACGCTCGGCAGGAGGCCCGGGGGAACTGTGAGGTATACGAGACTCTTTTCGACGCCGGGGCCGAGCGCGAGGAGATAGGGCTCGCCAGGCGAGAGTCCGACGCGCAAAGCGTCGGCGGTCTGTAGCGACACTGCCTGAACGTTCCAGCGCACGAGCTTGCCTTGCGCACCCGCGGGATCGCTCCGGATGTCAGCGGCGCTCAACGGACGAAGCGAGCTGTCAGCGACCACAAGATCCGACTCGCGGACCCACCCCTCGAGCTTTACCCTCACCCAGCCGCGATCGCGAGCGATTACCTCGACCGTCGAGCCACGGTTCACCTGACCAACTACCGGTGAGGGAGCCGCGTCGGGACCTGGTGCCGAACGAATCGCGGTGACCCGGGCCGCGTTGTAAAGTGCCTCCTGCGCGGAGACCGCGGGCGCGGCAAATAACGCGATAACAAATAGAATGCGCATCGCTGGATGGTGTCTTTTAGGGGGGGTACATTTGGCGGCCGGCTTCTAACGTACAATGTTACCCTCATCGAGCAATAATGGCCCGCGATAAATCGCGTCCGGTTGCACTGATCGTCCTCGATGGCTGGGGGTACCGGACAGAGACCGAAGGTAACGCGATTGCCCTGGCCGGCACGCCCACGTGGGACGCGATATGGCGGCATCCCGTACGCACGCTGCTCGAGGCGTCGGGAACCCGCGTGGGCCTGCCACAAGGGCAGATGGGAAACAGCGAGGTCGGTCACCTGAACCTCGGAGCGGGCCGAGTGGTGATGCAGGACCTCGTGCGCATTTCCACCGCAATCGCTGATGGATCATTCTTTCGAAACGATGCTCTCGTCGCCGCTTGCCGAAACGCGCGAGAAAACGGTCGGACGCTCCACCTCCTCGGACTCACTGGGTCGGGAGGAGTTCACGCGATCGACACGCACCTTGTCGCCGTCATCGAGATGGCCCGGCGGGAGCGAGTTCCGCGCGTCGCGATTCATGCATTCACCGATGGTCGCGATACTCTGCCCCGCTCAGCACTGGGATACATGCAGAAGCTGCTCGGTGAGATCGGAGGCGAACGACGCAATGAGAACACGAGTGCGCGCGTCGCGTCCGTATCGGGACGTTATTACGCGATGGATCGCGATCGCCGGTGGCAGCGTACCGAGCTGGCCTATCGCGCGATTGTAGACGGGACCGGCCCGAGCGCGGCCGATCCGGTGGAAGCCATTCGTGCTGCGTACGACGCCGGTGTAACCGACGAGTTCATCATCCCGGTGGTCATCGTCGAGAATGGCGTACCTGTCGCGCCGATGCATGACGGCGATCAGGTGATCTGCTTCAATTACCGCTCGGACAGAATGCGACAGATCGTGCGGGCGCTCACCGATCCGCAATTCGATGGCTTCGACATCTCTCGCCGGCCGGGCGTCTCCGTGACGACGCTCACGGAATACGACCCGACTCTCGACGTTGCCGTTGCGTTTGCGCCGCAATCGATGGCGCGCATTCTCGCCGAGGTTCTGTCGAACAATGGGCGGACGATGCTGAAGACGGCGGAAACCGAGAAGTATCCGCATGTGACTTACTTCTTTAATGGAGGACGCGAGGCTCAGTGCAAAGGGGAGGAGCGGATTCTCGTGCCGAGTCAAAAAGTTGCGACATACGATCTGATGCCGGAAATGAGCGCGCCAGGAATCACCGACGTTCTCTGCTCGGCAATCGCCCGCAGGGAGTACGACTTCATTCTGTGCAATTACGCCAACGCAGATATGGTAGGACACAGTGGCTCGCTCGCGGCGACGATCCAGGCAGTCGAAACCGTGGATACCTGCCTCGCGCGCGTTCTCACATCAGCGGAGAGTGCGGGCTTCCGGCTCCTGATAACCGCCGATCACGGCAACGCCGAGATGATGATCGATCCCGAGAGCGGTGGTCCCCACACCGCACACACGTCGAATCCGGTGCCGCTCGTGGCGATTGGCGATGATCATGTGCGCGCTTTTCGCGACGGCGGCGCTTTGTGCGATGTTGCGCCAACTATATTAGGAATGTTCGGCATGGATCAGCCGGAAGAGATGACGGGAACCCAACTGGAGAGACTGGATGAAGCGTAGCTTGTTCGTGTTTACAGTTTTGGCGGTGTTCGCAGGGAGTTCTGCGGCAGCGCAGGTGAGCACAGGGTATCCGCCGGAGAGGAGCCCTTACCGCGATCTCGAGTACCATCATGAGGCAACGCTGTTCGGGGGATACTTTCGGCCGAGTGCCGATCCCGCCGGCGTGGCACCGAGGGGCGGCGGACTCGCCGGAATCCGCTACGAGGTTGTCGTTGGAGGCCCGGCGCAGCTCGTCGTCCGCCTGGCGGAGGCATTTACCGAGAGGAACGTGATCAACCCGACGGAGCCAGCTGCTACGCGTAGCCTTGGAGTTCGCAGCTGGCCGGTGTATCTGGCGGACGCCGGAATCTCCCTCAACCTCACGGGACAGCGAAGTTTTCGCGGGATCGTTCCCGTGATCTACACAGGGCTGGGCATCGCCACCGACGCCGGAAAGAAAGTCGATGAGGATCCGTACAGACTCGGCACCACATTTGCCATTTCCGTTGCGGGTGGCCTGCGGTTCGTACCAGGCGGCCGTCTGCAGATTCGGGCGGACGTTGGTACTTACATGTATCAGATCAAGTATCCGAGTCAGTATTACGTTCTGACGAGCGATAATACGTCGGTGCTCGACGCTGATCAGGCCAAGAACTTCTGGAAGAGAAACGGAGCGTTCACGCTCGGAGTGTCGTACCTCCTCTTCCGATAACAGCCGGCGCTCCGCGCGTCCGGCAAGGGGCGCGAGACGAAATGGCCGACGACTACGATAATACCGACGAGATCGCGAATTTATCCGACGACGAGCTTCGCACTCTCGTGAGAACCGAGCTTCGCGCGCAGAAGGCATTCGACGCCGACGACATCACGGTGAACGTCCGCGACGGACGCGTGAGCGTTTCGGGACGCGTGGGAACCGACGTGGAGCTTCGCGTGATCGATCATGTGTTGACCGATCTCATCGGACTCAAGGACCCCGAGAACCTGCTCGTTGTGGATGACATCCGGCGGGCCGAGAGTCCCGAGGCGATCGACGAGCACCTGGTCGACGAGGACGTGCACTCCGGACTTCTTCTGGGCGATTCACCGGGCCAGCACGAGACGGAGGCGGAGCACCTCGCATCCGACAACGATTCGGACTCTGGCGGGACGCACGACGTCACCCAGGCAATCGAGGGAGCCGAACCGTGGATTCCGCCGGAGAGCCCCACACCGGAAGGCCGCGATGAACCGGGTTCCCGGCGCGACGCGTTCGACTGAGCGGCGCGTCCGCGTGCGCGGCGGCGATACGTAGCGCACCTCCCCGCTGCCGCGGTGCGACGGCACATTTAACGCCCTATGCCGACCGCATATCTGACGCGACGCGTTAGCTTCGCCGCTGCGCACCGCTATCGCCGCCCCGAGTGGAGCGACGAAAAGAACGAAGCCGTGTTCGGCGCCTGCGCCCGGACGAGCTATCACGGGCACACATACACCTGCGATGTCACGGTGCGGGGCGAGATTGACGACCTCACGGGATTCGTCGTGGATCTTGGCCTCCTCGACCGCGTGCTCGAGACGGAAGTGCGCCAGCGGTTCGACCATCGCAACATCAATCTCGAGGTACCCGAGTTCGGCGACGGCGAGCTGGTGCCGACAGGCGAGAACATCGCCCGCTTCATCAGCGAGCGCGTTCAGGCATCACTCCCACCTGAGGCGAGAGTAACCGAGGTCAGAGTCGCCGAGGACAAAACGCTCAGCGCGTCTTATCGCTCGGAATGAGGCACGATACGAGAGCAGTCATACCGGCCCGTTTCATTCGATTCGCCGCGCTGGCGCTGTTCGTTGCCGGATGCGCGCCGATTCAGGGCGGCACCGGTCCGGCGCCCGCGCGCAATCCGCTCCGGGCACTGCGTCAGTCGATTGATTCCCTCGTGTCTAATCCGCAATTCCGGGCCTCACACATCGGGCTTCTCGTCGTCAATCCCGTAAGCGGCGACACGTTGTATTCACGCAACGCCGGCAAGCTGTTCATGCCGGCGTCGAACATGAAGATCGTGACCGGCGCTGTAGCGCTGGCTCTGCTCGGACCTGACTACCGTTTCCGGACCGCGTTCGTGAGCCGCGGGGCTGTTCGCGACAGCGTGCTCGACGGCGATCTCATCGTGATTGGACGCGGCGATCCGACCGTGAGCGACCGCGCCCAGCAGGGCAACGCGATGACCTGGATGCTTCGCGTTGCCGACTCGCTATCCGCACGCGGCATCAAACGAGTGAGCGGACGCCTCCTCCGCGGTGGGAATGCGTTCCCCGACAGCATCTACGGCTACGCGTGGGAATGGGAGGATCTTGCCGGCTCGAGCGCGGCGCCGATTGACGAGCTGCTCTACGACGAGGGAATGACGAAAGTCACGCGAAGCATTGCGGGACGCGATACGCTGGTAGATATCGCGACGGCCGCTCCCGCTCGCACCTACCTGCAAGCTCTCTCCTCAGCGCTCGGCGAGCGGGGCATCTCCTTCACGGCAATTGCAGCCGACAGCACCTTCGACGTCACGGCACCTGGTCTCGACACGCTCTTCACGATCTACTCTCCTCCGCTGCGAGATATTCTCAAATACATGGAGAAGCCGTCGCAGAACCAGATCGCCGAAGTGTTGCTGCGAACGATCGGGCTCGAGCGCACTGGCATTGGCAGCGCGGACAGCGGGTCAGCTGTTGTCTCTCGGCAGCTGCCGGCGTGGGGCGCAGAACGGGACGGATTCGTCGTGTACGATGGCAGCGGTCTCTCGCGTCACAACCTCCTTTCGCCGGAAACAATCGTGAGAACGCTCGTCGCAGCTCAGCGCGATACCGCGTTTCAGGTTTTCTATGACGCGCTGCCAATTGCAGGAGTTGACGGTACCCTGCGGACGCGCATGGTTGGGACTCCCGCTGCCGGGAACATGCGCGCCAAGACCGGCACCCTCGAGTTTGTGCGCGCACTTTCGGGCTACGTGACCGACGGCGACGGCGATCGCCTCGTCTTCAGCATCCTCAATAATCACTTCAGGGTCCCGGCGGACAGCGTGAGCCGCTTTCAGAACAACGTCGGTGTGCTCCTCGCCGGCTATCGCGCGCGACGCCGCTGATGATCACAGTCGGCGACGCGAGCGCAAGGATCCTCAGGAAGATTCAGCTGCTCGACGCCGAGGCCGTGCCGCTGGAGCGAGGCGCGGGACGCGTTCTGGCAGAGAGGGTCGTGGCGAACACCACCTCGCCACCGTGGGACAACTCTTCCATGGATGGCTACGCCGTGCGGAGCTCCGATCTCGTAACGGGGAATAATGTCCCGTCGCCAACACCGCGGTCGGGTGATGCCGCGCGGCCACAGCTGAAGGTCGTCGCTACGGTCGCGGCAGGACAGCATGCCCTTCGTCCGCTTGGTGCAGGTGAGGCAATGCGGATCATGACCGGCGCGCCTATTCCGCTTGGCGCCGACACCGTCATTCGCATCGAGGATACAGACCGCGGCGCCGAGCGTGTCGGCGTCACTGATCTTCGCGACCTCGGACGCAATATTCGGCGGGCCGGCGAGGATTTCACCAAGGGACAGACCCTGTTCGAGCCGGGAACAGAGGTCCGCGCTGCGCATCTCGGCGTGCTCGCGGCCGCGGCGGTGCGCGAAGTTCGCGGGTACCGCAAGCCGCGCGTTGCAATACTGAGCTCGGGCGACGAGCTCGTGGAGCTTCGCGAATATTCGCCCGCCGACTCCACGGCGAAGATCATCAACGCGAATTCATGGACGCTTCGTGAGCTCATTACAGACGCGGGTGGCGAGGCCGTGGACCTCGGCATTGCGGCCGATACTCCCTCTGCAC
>JALYJX010000106.1 GCA_030775065.1 Gemmatimonadota bacterium
GAGCGGGGGCTTGGCCGGCTTCGTCTGCGCCGGGGACGATTCCTTCACTGCGGCCGGCGGAAGCGGAGGCGGCGCAGGTCGCGGCGCAAGCGTTTCGCCGCGCGCGAGCTGCTGCACCTCGTCCCCGGTAAGCGTTTCACGATCGAGAAGCGCCGCGGCCACGGTGTGCAGCAGCGCAAGGTTCTCGGTCAGCGTTTCCTTTGCGCGCGCATAAGCTTCCTTGATCACGCGCGTCACTTCTGAATCCACGAGCTGCGCGGTGCGCTCAGAGACTTCACGTCTCGTCTGAAGCTCGCGTCCCAGAAAAAGCTCCTGCTCGTTGTCGCCGACAAGGATTGGGCCGATCGCATCCGACAAGCCCCACTGGCTCACATACCGTCGCGCCAGTCCGGTGGCCTGCTGGATGTCGCTCGACGCGCCCGTGGTCACCCGTTCGTGCCCGAACACCAGCTCCTCGGCAACCCTCCCGCCGTACATGCGCACCAGCATCGCTTCGAGCTGTTCCCGCGTGATCGACAGACGGTCATCCTCCGGCAGAGTGAAAGCGAGACCCATCGCACGACCGCGAGGAACAATCGTAACCTTGTGGAGCGGGTCGTTGCCCTTCGTCTTGATCGTGCACACAGCGTGTCCACCTTCGTGATAGGCAGTGAGCTTTCGCTCCTGCTCGCTCATCACCATGGACTTCCGCTCGACGCCAAGCATGACTTTATCCTTCGCGTCCTCGAGGTCTACCATATAGACCTTATCGTGATTCCGGCGAGCAGCGAGCAGCGCGCCTTCGTTCACGAGATTGGCCAGGTCCGCACCGGACATGCCCGGAGTTCCACGGGCAAGTGTCGTGATGTTGACGTCGTCCGCCATCGGCTTGTTGCGCGTGTGGACCTTCAGAATTCCTTCGCGCCCGCGCAGATCCGGAGCATCGACGACGATCTGACGGTCGAACCGGCCAGGCCTCAGCAGCGCGGGGTCGAGAACGTCGGGACGGTTTGTCGCCGCGATGAGAATCACGCCGTCGTTGGACTCGAAACCGTCCATCTCCACTAGCAGCTGATTTAGCGTCTGCTCACGCTCATCGTGACCGCCGCCGAGGCCGGCACCGCGGTGCCGACCGACAGCGTCGATCTCGTCGATGAAGATGATGCACGGCGCATGCGCCTTGCCCTGCTCGAATAGATCACGCACTCGAGACGCGCCGACCCCTACGAACATCTCGACGAAATCGGAACCGGACATGGAGAAGAACGGACGGCCAGCCTCGCCGGCTACCGCGCGAGCGAGGAGCGTCTTCCCTGTGCCTGGAGAACCGACAAGAAGCGCGCCTTTGGGAAGGCGTCCACCGAGCTTGGTGAACTTCTGCGGGTCCTTCAGGAACTCGATTATCTCCTCGAGCTCGACCTTTGCTTCATCGGCTCCGGCGACGTCCGCGAACGTGACCTTGGGCGAATCGGCGGTGAGCAGCTTTGCCTTCGACTTCCCGAACGAGAAAGCCTTGGCTCCGCCCGACTGCATCTGGCGCAGGATGAGCATCCACGCGCCGAAGATGATGATGTAGGGCAGAATCATGAACAACACGCTGCCGAAGGACGTGCTCTCGCGTTCTGCGCGGATCAGAACGCCCTTCTCCTGCAGCCTTGTCACCTCGCGATCGGAATCCTTGATCGGAAGAAGGACTGTGAAGCGCGACGCGGGCCTGGTGTTGATCTGCACGCGGGTCCGGAACTCGCCCGTCACGAGCTTCCCTTCCTGCATGGTCACGGCCGCGACGTTGCCCCGCTCGACCTCCTGATTGTATTGGGTATAGGAGATCTGCGGTGCGGCTTCCTTCGCGCCCGACATGTAGGTAAAGAGAGTTCCGGCAAGCAGGACGAGCAGCACCCAGAACGAGAGCTGCTTCGAGGCCTTGCCCCATTTTCCCGGAGCCTTCGGTTTCTGCGGCATTGTTGGTAGTGGCATTACTGCAAGCTCGCTATGTACGGCAAATGGCGGAAGTTTTCCGCGTGATCCAATCCATACCCCACAAGGAACTCGTTGGGTGCATCAAATCCGACGAATCTGGTGTCGTAGTGCAACTCGTCGGCGATTCGCTTGTGTAAAAGAGCGCAAATTCCGAGCGAGCGGGGCGAGCGTTCCTCCAGGAGCGCCATCAGCTTGTTGAGCGTGCGGCCCGAGTCGACGATATCCTCCACGAGCAGGATCTGCTTTCCCTCCAGACGCGTTTCCGGATCATAAAGCAATCTCACGGTGCCGCTGGAGACCGTTGCGTCGCCGTAGCTCGCCGCAACGAGGAAATCCACCTGCAGAGGCCGCGTGATCTGCCGTACGAGATCGCTCAAAAAGATGAAGCTGCCCTTCAGCAATCCGAGGACGAGAAGCTCGCCGTCGGGGTAGGCCGCCGTGATTTCGGCACCCAGCTCCGCGACGCGCGCGGCAATTGTCTCTTCGTCGAATGCAATTCGTTTGACAGTGCGGCCGGAAAGGCGCGGGTCGGCGACAGCGCTCGTCACATACGCCCCAGCTGCTCGACGCTGCGTGACGGGGGGGGGAGCAGCTCTAGTCTCGACGCGCGCGTTGCTTCCACCTGTCGCCAGTCCCATCTGCGAAGCAGCAAATGATCGCGAAACATTCGGACTTCAACCCCTCCTGAGAGCTGAATCGAGCCGCCGGTCAACCCTTTCGTCGTAAACTCGGCAAGACGGTGGGTTCCTCGACGATCCATCACCACATTGGCTCTCGCCGCGATGGTCGGCCAGAGCGCGCGAAGAGATTCAGCATCATATCCCCGCAGGTCGGCCCTCGCAATGCGAAGTGAGCCGTCCTCTCCCGGGCGCACGTCGATCTGGTCGGCAATCTCAGCCATCCGCGCGCGCCATTCGGCGGAGCGTTTCGCGATCGCCAGAAGCTGCTTCGGAAATCCGGGATGAAGCCTGGAGATGGCAGGAAGCAGATCGTGACGTACGCGATTTCGAAGATGCGACCGTGCGGCATTCGTCGGATCCTCGACGTAAGGAACCCCATGCAGCTCGGCATAGCGCGCAATGTCGGCGCGTCGAAGCTCGAGGAATGGGCGAACGACCTCGGAGTCCGCGAACAGCGCCGCGAGTCCGCGCGGGCCGGCATCTCTCAGAATGCGGATGAATACTGTCTCGATCTGATCGTCGAGCGAGTGGGCCGTTGCGATTGGAGCCCGGAATTGCGCTGCCTTTCCTCTGAGGAACGCCCAGCGGGCCATGCGCCACTCGTGCTCCGTGGTGGCCGCCCCATGCGTCCTCGCGGTTGTGAATCCCAGGCCAAGCTCCTTGGCGCGGCGGCGGACAACCTCAACCGCTCGCCGGGCCGGCGCACCCGTTCCATGATCGAAGCTGGCGACCAGAAGCGCTGGACGTTTCGCCTTTGGAAGGGAGGCTGCAGCGTGCATGAGCACCATCGAGTCGATACCGCCGGACACGGCCAACAGCACGCGGCGGAGCCCGGTGAATTCTGCTCCGACCGCATGCATGACATCATCTCCTTCATGCCGGCGGGCTGCCATGGTATTTTAATCTAAACCGCCGCTTCGGAGTGATGAATGGAAACGCACGGCCCGCTTGGAACATTGTGGGTGTCGTTTGGGCTTATCGGGTTCTACCTCGCCCTGATATGGCTCAATACGCTGCTCGGGATTTTCCTCACTCCACTCTTCCTTATCCCCGGTACCTGGCTGATGGATTGGGTCGAAAAGCGGAAGCGCGCCCGGGAAGGAACAACAGACAGCGACGCCCTGCCAACTCGGCGCTGAAGCTCCGTTACCCGCTTCCCGTACCCGTTGGCCGTTGCGCGCGTGCCGCTGTCTGTGCGCCGTTACGGGTAGCGCGCAGCGGGCGGCGGCAAACGTGTAACGGCAAGCGGGTAACCGCCAACAGGTACGGGAACCGGGCGACAGGTTCGTTCGTTACCAGTCGTACAGCGCCCGGTAAAACGCACGGTTTCTAACAACTCCTCTCACGTAGTCTCGAGTCTCGACGTACGGAATCCGTTCAGTAAATAGTTCGGGATCGGAGGCGCCCGCCTTGCGAACCCAGCGCTTCACCCGCGACTCGCCCGCATTGTAGGCCGCGAGAATCTGAACCACCTCGCGATTGCCGCGGAACAATCCCGCAAGGTGTGCCGTTCCGAGGCGAATGTTCATGACTGGCTCGTAGAGCCGGTCCGCATCGAGCGCCGGGATCCCTCGTGAGCGCGCCAGCGCTCGACCGACATCGGGCATCAGCTGCATCAGTCCACGCGCACCAACTGGCGACGTCGCTCTCGGATTGAAGCTCGACTCCGCCCTGATGAGACCAGCGACGAGCGCCGGGTCGAGACCGTTCGCGCGCGCGCTTGAATCCAACGCTTCTCGCTCCACTACCGGGTACATGAGCCGATAATTCTGCGGCGTAGGCCCGATCTCGCTGACGGCGCGGCGGCCGAGTGTGATGCCGCGCTGCGACTGGTCACCGCCCCTGAGCGCGCGCGCAGTGGCGACCAGGCGGTCGGGAGATTTCGTCGCATCGCTGAAAAGCTGGTCGAACTCGAGCTTCGCCTCGGTATCCATGCCCACGTCCTGCAGCATCGCAATGCGATGAGTCGCTTCCTCGACAACGCGCACTCGCGGGTAGTTGTCCGTCCGGCTGCTGTCGCGAAGCAGCGGCACAAGCAGCCGGCGCGAGCTCAGGACCGAGTAGTACGACGCTCCGTCACGCGCCATCACCGCTCGCCAGTGCGCCTGGGCCTTCGCCTTGTCACCGCGCTGCTCCCACGCGCGGCCCGCCCAGTACATTGCCGCGACAGCGTCGTCGCTCTGCGGATAACGCTCTGAAAGAGAGTCGAGCTCGGCCGCGGCGGCTGCGTAATTCCGTGACACATATGCGATCAATCCCGCACGAAAGAGAGCGGTGGGGGCGTGTCGCGAGCGCGGAAATCGCTGCACGATCGTCTTGAGCGTGGAGCGCGCATCGGCATCGCGAAGCTCATCGCTCGCGAGGTCCGACAGAAGCAGGAGCGCCGATGCCGAGGTCGTATCCGCGGGAAAAGCCGTGGTGATTGCACGCAGTGCAGCTCGGGCTTCGCTTCCCCGCCCCATCGCCAGCAGCGCACGCGCACGCTGATAGCGAGCCGAAGCGACCAGCGGTGCCGGCGAAGTGACTCTGGCAAATTGCGCCGCTGCGTCCGCGTCGCGATTGAGACGCGCAAGCATCATCCCATCCGCAAAATGATCCTCGCTGTTGCCAAGTCCGGCGCGGAATGCCGCGGCGTAACCGGCGACGGTACGTGCCGTAGACCCCGCGTGGTACGCTGCGCGAGCGAGTGTGAGCTGCTCGGAAGGAGAGGCCTGCGGGAACAGCTTATCGAACAGCGCTACGCCGTTGCGTGCGTCATCGCGGGCCGGCCGGCTGGCGAGATAGCCGATGAGCTGGCTGCGCGCCTGAGCCATTCTCGCAGTGTCAGAAGGGCGGGCAGCAGTCAAACGAACGGCGTCGATTTTCATCCCCGCGGCCTCGTATGCGCGACTCGCGCCGTCGATGTCGCCCGCGCGCTCGAGCGCAATTGCTTCAGTCGGTCCCTTTCGGGTTTTCCCCACGTCTGTCTCGAGCTCGCGGTAATACTTCTGGCGGTCAGACGCATCAGTTGTAACGCCCGCGGCGCGCAGGTAAAGCCAGTCGCTGATGGGCTCGAGTTTTTCCGCGGCGGCTTCGTAAAACGTTCTCGCGCTGTCGAGCTTGTCCGCGCGGTCGAGTGCGCGCGCGCGCAGAACCAGCTCACGGTCTGCGGGCGGCACCACGCGCGGGATGCTGTCGGCCTCCGCTTCCGCGGCGGATGCATTGTTCGTCCGAGAGGCGGACGACTTGTCACCGCAGCCGGCTGACGAAAGCAGCAGCGCGGCGAGGCAGAAAAACGGTGCTAGCGCCAACGGCTGTGCGCTCCCCGTAACAGCTCGTCCGAGCCAGGCGGCCCCCACGTCCCGGCGGGGTACTTCGGAATGTCGCGCGGCTTCCGCCGCTCGAGGTACCTTAGGAGCGGATCGATGAGCTGCCACGCGGCTTCGACTTCGTCACTTCGCGTGAACAGCGTCTGGTCGCCGATCATGATGTCGAGCAGCAGAGTCTGATACGCCGGTGGCGTCTCCGCCCCAAATGCTTCCGTGTACGAGAAATCCATGTCCACCGGTGCAATCTCGAGGTGTGGTGTCAGCTCGTTCTCTGCCCCCGGAGTCTTTACGTTGAAGCGCAGCGCGATGCCTTCGTCGGGCTGAACGCGCATCACCAGGGTGCTCGGACATTTGTCGGCGAGCTCGTCCTGTCCGAACAGGAGCACGGGGGGCGACCTGAACTGAATCGCAATCTCGGAGGTTCGCTTCGCCAGGCGCTTGCCCGAGCGCAGATAAAATGGGACGTGCCTCCATCGCCAGTTGTCGATGGTAAACCTTATCGCGGCGAAGGTCGGCGTCGTCGACTTGAGCGCGACATTCTTTTCTTCGCGATACCCGGGCACAGGCTCACCCTTCACCTCGCCTGCGGCGTACTGGCCCAGTACAACCGGTGGGTCGCCGTTGCCCACGAGCGGTCGGAGGGAGCGGAGCACCTTCACCTTCTCGTCGCGAACCTCGTCGCCATTGTACGCGATTGGGGGCTCCATGGCTGCGAGCGACAACAGTTGAAGCAGGTGGTTCTGGAACATGTCGCGGATGATCCCCGCTTCTTCGTAATACTTGCCGCGCGTCTCGATTCCAACGGTTTCAGCAACCGTGATCTGAACATTCCTCACGTACTGTCGGTTCCACAGCGGCTCGAAGATCGGATTCGCGAAGCGCACGACGAGGATGTTCTGAACGCTCTCCTTCCCGAGGTAATGATCGATTCGGTAGATCTGGTGCTCGTGCAGACGGTCGAGCACGACGCGATTCAGTTTCTGCGCGCTCGCGAGATCCCGGCCGAACGGCTTCTCGATAACAATGCGTGCCCACGGCCGCTCGTCGGGGGGTTTCATGCAAGGCGTCAGTCCACTGGATGATAGATGCTCTACGGTTGTCTCGAACACACTCGGTGGAACGGCGAGGTAGAACATCCTGTTGCGGTCGTTCGCGGGAACTTCGGCCTCGATCTCCTCGAGGCAGCTTCCGATGCTCTGATAGACATTGGCGGTCGAGAGATCCCCGGCGGTGTATCGAATGCGCTTCGAGAGCCACTCCCACGCTTCGTTGTCGAGTGATTTGATTTCGTCCGACCGCTCCAGGGCTTCGCGCATTGAAGCGGCGAAAGCGCCATCCTCCATTGCGTCGCGACCTACGCCAAGCAAAGCAAATGTCTCGGGCAGAAGATGCTGGGCAGCGAGATAGTAGATCGCAGGCATCAGCTTTCGATGCATCAGGTCGCCGCCAGCGCCCAGAATTACGGCCGTGCACGGGTCGGTCCGCTCGCGCGTGCGCGCCAGTCGAAAGCGTTTGCCCGGAACGCCTTTGACGTGTGGATTCGTCATGCCTTCTTTACCGCGTGACCGCCGAATTCGTTGCGCAGAGCGGCGATCACCTTCGCACCGAAAGAGTCGGACTGGCGCGAGCGAAGGCGCGCGAGCAAAGAAAGCGTGATCACCGGTGCAGGTACGTCGAGATCGATTGCCTCCTGAACGGTCCACCTGCCTTCGCCTGAATCCTCCACGTAGCCCTTGAGCGCATCGAGGTTCGGATCCTTCTTGAACGCGCGCTCAACCAGCTCATTTACCCACGAACGCACGACGCTTCCGTGGTTCCAGACCGCCGCGATCTTCCCCAGATCGAGCCTGAAGTCCTTCGAGGCGTTCAGGATCTCGTAACCTTCCGCGTATGCCTGCAGCATTCCGTACTCGATGCCGTTGTGGACCATCTTCACGTAATGGCCCGACCCCGGCGGGCCCATGTGCGCGTAGCCATCCGGCTGCGCGAGCGACTTGAAGATTGGCTCGCAAACGGCGAAGGCTTCGGGAGAACCGCCTATCATCAGGCAGTAGCCGTTCTCGAGACCCCAGATTCCTCCGCTCGTCCCCGAGTCCACGAAGTGGATTCCCTGCCTCTTCAGCTCGGCGGCGCGGCGCAGCGTGTCGTGAAAATTCGAGTTTCCGCCGTCGATTATTACGTCGCCTTTTGAGAGCCCCGGACTGAGCGCCGCAATTGTCTCATCGACAGGCTTTCCCGCGGGGACCATGATCCATACGACGCGCGGGGTGGTGAGCTTCGCCACCACGTCGGCAGCCGTCGTCGCCCCCAGGGCGCCCAGGCCAACATACCTTTGCAATGCCTCGGGGCTGCGATCGAATACGACCACCCGGTGGCCGTCTCTCATCAGCCGCTCCGTCATGTTGCCGCCCATCCGTCCAAGGCCGATCATCGCGAGTTGCATCGTCTACCCGTGTTGAGTGTTGAGCTCGAGCCCTGACGCAGCGAGAGCGCGCCGAAGCTGCTCCGCCGATTGAAACAGAATCACCTTGAAGCCAAACGCAGCCGCCCCCGCAATGTTCTCTTCGCGATCGTCGATGAAGAGCGATTGCTCGGCGCGCGCCGCAGTTATCTCGAGGGATCGCTCGAAGAAATTTGCTGCGGGCTTCCGCACTCCGATCCAGCACGATGCAAGGAACGTGTCGAAGATCTCCGTCAGACCGAAGAGCCTGACGCGATAGCGACTGAGCTCCTCCGACTCGTTGCTCGCTATGCACATGCGAACCGATTTGCTCGCAGCCAGGGCCCGCGCCACGGCGAGGCTGTCGGGAAAGGGCTTGCTCTGCCGGTACATGAAGGCCTTGAAGTCTTCGGGGGTGAAGCTCCGGGGCTTGATGAAGACGGTGCGATCGAGGTACTCGTCGAGCGTCAGCCTTCCTTCCTCGAATGCCTCGACAATTTCATCGTGGCGCCGCGTGTAGTCGTCATGATCGATTGCGAAGTGAGCCGACGCCTCGCGCCGATCGTTCCTGTCCCAGCCATTCGTGGCCAGCACTCCACCGATGTCGAAGAACACGTGAGTTATCGCCATTCAGCCGACGAGGACAGCGCGCGCCGGCGCCCCGTCGAGCCCTGCGAGCCGGAGTGGCAGACAGATGAGCTCGTATTCTCCGGGCGGAGGCTCGCTCAGATCGAGACCCTCGACGATGACGACGCTTTTCTCTAGAAGCGTAAGGTGCGTCCGGTGATGCCCCGAGTGGAACTGCTCGATCGAGTAATAATCGATGCCGACCAGCTCGACGCCGCGTCGCACGAGATACTCGGCGCCGTCGGGGGCGAGATAGGTGTAATCCTTTACGAACTCCGGCCGCTTGAGCAGTGAGGAATTCCTCGTCTTCAGAAGGACTCGCGTGTGCGAGCCGATCTCGTGCCGCTCGAGATCCTCGGCGCCGATGGACATGAGATCATCGCCGAATGCGATCAGAATTGCGCGGCCTATGAGTCTATCGAGTGGAATTCGATCGATGGTCTGCCCATCATCGAAGAAATGCTTCGCGGCATCGACGTGGGTGCCGGTGTGTGATCCAAGGGACACGGACGACACATTTGCCCCGGCGCCCCTGGACATGGCTTGCTGAGCCTCGATTGTGATCTCCGGATTCCCGGGATAGACCACGCCGCCGGTTTGAACGGGCGTCGAAATGTCGTAGATGGGGGTCATGCAGCGATGGACAGAGGCAACCCTCGTTCCATCGCGCTTTCAGGATGGGAGACTGGTCGACTGGCTCGCGCTCAGAATGAAGCGCGGTATCTCCGCCCGGAAGTTGGTGCCGTCGGCTGAGAGAAAACTGTAGTGGCCTTCCATGAATCCCTCACCCGACTTGAGAATGCAGAAGCTCTGATACTCGTGAAGGCTGCCGGGAGCGAGGATCGGCTGCTCACCCACGACGCCCTCTCCTTTCACCTCGATGTCCTCCCCCGCAGCGTCATGGATCAGCCATCGCCGCGACATCAGCTGCACCACACGCGCGCCGACATTCTCGATCCGCACGAAATACGCAAACACGTAGTGCTGCTGCGACGGCTCAGACTGGTCGCGCAGGTACATCGGGCGAACGGTGATCCGGATGCCGAAGGTTTCCCGGTAGAAGAGCGGTGTAGCTGTCATCGTACAGACATTATACCAAATGGACAGCCTGATAACCGCAATCGAGAACTACACGCTACGTGAAGTTCTCGGTACTGGTC
>JALYJX010000107.1 GCA_030775065.1 Gemmatimonadota bacterium
GCAGCATTGCATCGAGCGCGCGCTTGGCGGCAGCGGTATCGGGATCGGTCATCGCTTTCGTCAGGGCGATCGGCGTAATCTGCCAGGACAATCCCCATTTGTCCTTGCACCAGCCGCACATGCTCTCCTCGCCGCCGTTGCCGACGATCGCGTTCCAGTAGCGATCCGTTTCGGCCTGGTCAGCGGTTGCGACCTGAAACGAGAACGCTTCGTTGTGCTTGAACGCAGGTCCGCCGTTGAGCCCGAGGCAGGGAATTCCCATCACGGTGAACTCGACGGTCAACACATCCCCTTTCTTCCCGTCGGGAAAGTCTCCCGGTGCGCGGTGCACCGCGCCGACGGACGAATCGGGAAAGGTCTTGGCGTAAAACCGCGCCGCGCCCTCGGCGTCGCCATCGTACCAAAGGCAAATCGTGTTCTTTGCTGGCTTCACCATGTCACTTCTCCATCCAGATGAGCCGCCCAAGGCCGGAGTCAACGATGTGCTCGCAGTCGAAGGCCTTGGCTCGGCCGACATTTCCGCGTCAACGTTCGACAAAATTCGTACCATGCCGGCGCGGCGCCACTGTGGTTCGCATAGGCGGGATAACGAATAGCGTTCTGCTGCGAACGCTCAAATGAAACGCGCCAGCGGAGCGGGCGCCACCGCAATCATCCGAAGAGTGCCCGTCAGCAGCAATTCGGGTTAGGCGGCTGTTCAACGTCCGTAGGTCCACAAGACCTTATCGATGGCACGTGGCGTCCACGGCACCTTGAATGTGGCGGCAAGTATGGTGGCTTGGCGTCGCATGATCTGCACGAGAACATGGGCATCGCGTGCGGTCAACCTTTCCTGATTCATTCTCGCGAGTTCACGGGCCTCAGGTAGATCAGGCACCTCTCTAAGCGCTTTCACCACGAACTGATCAACTGTACCAATAGAACGCGGGTACAGAAGTGCGAGCAGACCGGAGGCACCAGCGGTTCCGAGACCGGGAATCTTGTTGGCGATATTGATGGCTGTGCGAACGTTCGATGGATCAAGCGTCAAGAGCCGGTGTTTGACAGCATGGAGAGCAGCGCGCCCGTCGGACGCGGAACTCTTCCGGTGTAGTACTGCAGTCGTGGTCGCGTACCGGTTCGGCGCGGTGTACTTCCACCGAAAGTACTCATCGTGAAGGAAATCAAACCAGCCATCTGGGGAGAGCCGAAGCAGGCGCCCGCGGTCGAGTCGCTCCATCGCGCGCTCCAGTTCGAGATTCCCGGGCTGCACGAGCGTCCAGTACCGCGCAAGCGCATCGTTCCACGCGTCTTCGTCGCGCGAGTACCACAGCTCCGAGACTGGAATAATTGACGTAGGCTCGCGCATCATCTTGAGTGGCGCCTAACGAACTCGTGTTGTGCTGCGAGCGCTCAAGGAAAACGCGGCAGTGCAGCCGCCGCTACCGCAATCGTCCGCGCTCGTCCGCACCAACACGTTAGAACTTATGTAGGAACTGGCGGCCCACGCAGACGGGCCGCCACTGTTCGGGCTTCCTCCAAACCATCACGTAAGGAGAAGCCCATGCCACCAGCAGCGACCCGCCCACATGTTCCCTCTACCTTATATCTCGCCTTCGAGCTCGGCAACACGGAGTGGAAACTCGCGATGACCACGCGAGTCGACCAGGCTCCGCTGGTGCGCACCATGCCGGCGCGCGCGCTCAAGACCCTCGAGGTGGAACTCGCTCGCGCGAAAACCCATTTCGCTCTGGCCGCGACCGCGCCGGTCCGGACCTGCTACGAAGCGGGGCGCGACGGGTTCTGGCTTCATCGCTATCTCGTGAGCCGCGGCGTCAGCAACAGCATCGTCGATTCCTCAAGCATCGAAGTGAATCGCCGGCGGCGGCGGACCAAGACAGATCGCCTCGATGCTTGCAAGCTGGTGGCGATGCTCCTGCGTGCAGACGCCGGCGAACGCAGGGTGTGGAGTGTCATCAACGTGCCGGCACTGGCGGAAGAGGATCGGCGCCAGGTGCATCGCGAGCTCTTGTTCGCCCGGCGTGATCGCGGCCGGCATACGAATCGGATCAAAGGACTCTTGGCCAGCCAAGGCGTCCCGCTCGCGCGGATTCAAGAGCTGCCGACGCATCTCGTGATGGCACGGCTCTGGGATGGAATGCCACTGCCACCGCTCTTGTGTGCGCGCCTTGAGCGCGAGTGGGAGACGGTCATTGATTACACAACGCGCATTCGCTCGCTCAAGAAAGAGCGCCGCGAGTTGCTGAGGACAGCCGATGATCCGGCGATCGCCCAGGTGCGGCAGCTCAATCAGCTCATGGGGATCGGCATCGACAGCGCGTGGCTCTACGTCATGGAATTCTTCGCCTGGAGGCAGTTTCGCAATCGCCGCCAAGTCGGCGGACTCGCGGGCCTCACCGACACACACTACCAGAGTGGCGATCTGCAGCACGAGCAAGGGATCTCAAAGGCCGGTAATCGTTGGGTTCGAGCCCTCGCAATCAACACCGCATGGGCGTGGCTGCGGTTTCAACCGAAGAGCGCGCTCGCCCGGTGGTATCAGAAGAGATTCGGGAAAGGAAATAGCAGAATGCGCAAGATTGGCATCGTCGCCCTGGCGCGGAAGCTGTTGATCGCGTTCTGGCGATATCTCGAAACGGGGGTAGTTCCGGAAGGCACCGTGCTCCGCGCTTAACACCAGCGAGAGCGATGACGCGTTCCGCCACAGACTGGAGGGAGCGGCCCGCATTTGCCGCCGGGTCTCGAGGGCTTGCCTCTCGGCACCGTTCGTTAGAAGGGGTCCGCTCCCCTCCTCGCTTCAAACTCGCCCTTGGGCGGATTCACAAAGTTCGGGTGCTCGGCCTCGGCCGACACGGATAGGAGGTTGTTCACGGGCGATCAGGCCCGGAACGTTCGGAAGAAGCGGCCAGTCGAAGGCGGAATCCCGACGCGAACTCACAACGGCGCAGCCGTGTTATTGTTCTTGCCCGTAAATCAGTTTTTTCTCGAGGACTTGACAGATGACGCCTCATAGGAGGCGGCACGCGATGATATCTACCCGAGTCCAAGTGCGAAACACATCGCACGTGTGGTTGGTTATGGGCGTGGCGTTCCTCGGTGCGGCGTTGCTCACCTCGACTATGGAGGCGCAAGCGCGCCCGGCGTCCCTCGTCGGTACATGGCGGGTCGTTCGGTATTGCGACCGGGACTCGACCGGCACGATGGTCGATCCACTCGGTCCGAATCCAACAGGACTGTTCGTGTACACTCCCACGGGACAGCTTTCCATCCAAGCTATGCGAACACCGCCGTCCGGCCCGTTAGCCGGCGAGCCGGTTCGCCTGGGCTCTCTTGCCGAGCTCCGACCGTTCTACTTCGGCTACTTCGGAACCTATTCGATCCTGTCGGACTCCACGGTCGTCCATCACGTGCTAGGCGGCACATTTCCCGACTACATCGGGACCGATCAACCGCGCCGGTACAGCATTCGGGGCGATACGTTATCCATCGGTGCGCCGCTGTTCCTGTGTCGCGTGCTTATCCGAGCCAAGTAGTCCCATGCCGCCTAACCACGCGTGAGACTGTGTGAAAACTCCGTTTTTTTCGGTGTACAGATTAAGAGTCCCATTGTAGAATCGTCACGTCTTTCTTGCGCTCCGGCGAGAGGTTCTGCTATGGGCTATATCACGGGTGCTGACCGAGAGCAACAGCTGCTCTTCCCCGAGGTACTGGATGACTACGTAGGAGCGGACAATCCGGTGCGGTTCATCGATGCGTTCGTCGCGTCGTTGGACCTCGGGGCGCTGGGGTTTCAGCGCGCGAGCGCGAGCGTGACCGGCCGTCCCGCGTACGACCCCGGGGACCTTCTTCGGCTCTACATCTACGGCTATCTCAACCGCCTGCGGTCGAGTCGTAGACTGGAGCGAGAGACCGGGCGCAACGTGGAGCTCATGTGGCTCATGCGTAAGCTCGCGCCCGACTTCAAGACGATCGCCGATTTCCGCCGCGACAATACCAAGGCAGTCAAGCAGGTGTGCCGCGAGTTCACGCTGCTCTGTAAACGACTCGATCTGTTCGCCGGAGAGTTGGTGGCGATCGACGGCAGCAAGTTCCGGGCGGTAAACAGCAAGCGGCGGAACTTCACGCAGGCTAGCCTGGAGCGCCGGATTCGTGAGATCGACGCTCGCGTCGCCGAGTACTTGGGCGAAATGGACAAGCAAGACCGGTCCCAGGATCGGTCCGAGGATCGGTCCGAGGTGAGCATCCCGGCAGCGGCGGTGACGACGACGTCATTGCAACAGAAGATTGCCGCGCTCAACGAGCGAAAGATCCGGTACGAGGACCTACGCGACGAAATGGAGGAGAACGGCGAGAGCCAGCGCTCTGAGACCGACCGAGATAGCCGGAGCATGAAGGTCTCCGGCGGAGTGGACGTGTGCTACAATGTGCAGACGGCCGTGGACGAGAAGCACAAGCTGATCGTAGCCAATGACGTGACGAACGACGCGACCGACCGGGATTACCTGAGCCCCATGGCGAAGGCGGCGAACGCAGTGCTGGACTCCGATCACCTCGAGGTGGTCGCCGACATGGGCTATTACAACGGGCCCGAGATCGCGGCGTGCCTCGAGGCGGGAATCACGCCCGCGGTTCCCCGTCCCCGTACGTCGGCGAACGCAAAGTACGGTCTCTTCACCAAGGATGATTTCACGTACGACGCGACTGAAGATCGCTATCGGTGCCCGGCGGAGGAAATCCTGACGTATCGGTTCTCGACGGTGGAACAGGGCCGGGGGATGCGCTACTACAGCACAAGCGCATGTGGAAAGTGCGCACTCAAGGTGCGATGCACGCGCAACAAGGAGTCACGCCGCATCACACGGTGGGAGAACGAGGCGGTGCTCGACACGATGGAGCAGCGTCTGAAGGCCCGTCCCGAGTTGTTGTCGCGACGCAAAGCGATCGTGGAGCATCCGTTCGGCTCGATGAAGCGGTGGATGGACCACGGGTACTTTCTGACGAAGGGACTCGACAAGGTTGGTGCGGAGTTCAGCCTGACGGTGCTCGCGTACAACCTCAAACGAGTGATCAACCTCGTCGGCGTACCGCGGATGATCGCGGCGCTTGCCTGACGCCGCCCATGGCCGTTATTCCAAGGCGTACGGGCCGTGGATCGCCGCACACGCACCAGAATCCGCCGAGACCGACCTCGGATCGTCAGGGACCGCCATCAGCAGCATCGCATCCATAGCGCGTGGATGACGAAGAGTTTTCACACAGTCTCGCGTTGGAGCAGGCGGCCGGTCTATGGAAGCGGCTTCGCCGCTTGGTTGTAAGCGGGCCGCTGCTCAACGCTAAACGTTAGCCAGCGCGACGTGATCCTTCGGGCAGCGCGGAGTCAGCCATTATGAAAACTTGGCAGCGCAGAATACTGTGGGGCGCCGGCATCGCCACAACCGTGCTGGTGCTGAGCGCTGGACTTCTCTGGTGGTACGTCTCCTTGTGGGTCCAGCAGGCGGACCCGACTTTTAAGGCTTCGGTAGCAGCGCCCGCATACCACGAACAGGGCCCGACGGTCCTCTTCGACCAAGCGCATTTCAACGCGCACGGTCTCCGCGACACGTACTCACCATTCGCGGCTCTCCTCCGGGAGGATGGTTACCGGCTCACTGAGAGCGCGCGTGCGCTCAGCCAGGAAACGCTGAACGGCCAGGACATCTTGGTGATCGTCAATGCGCGCGGAAGTGACCAGTCCGGTCACCGCGGCGACCCCGCATTCGCGCTTGGCGAAGTCGAGGCGGTCTACGAGTGGGTGTACGCAGGAGGGTCGCTACTGTTTATTGCCGATCACAGCCCATTTGGCGCGGCGGCGCGCGCGATGGCCGAGCGGTTCGCGGTCGCGATGAGCAACATGGACACGGTAGATCCCGTTCACCACGACTCAGTGAGCGGGAAGGACGGCTTCCTTGTGTTTTCTCGCCAGAATGGCTTGCTCGGCAGCCATGCGATCCTCGAGGGGCGACATCCTGCGGAGAAAATAGAACGGGTGCTGAGCTTCAATGGGCAGTCGCTTCGTGGGCCTGCGGAAGCGACAGTGCTTCTCCTATTGGGTGAGACAGCGTCGGATCGAGCTGCAGACGGTACGGTGCGCCCAAGCTCAGGCCGAGTCCAGGGGCTGGCCATGGAGCTTGGCCAGGGTCGTGTCGTCGTCCTCGGCGAAGCGGCCATGGTCACCGCGCAGATCATGAGGACCCCCTCCGAGAAGCCGTTTCTCGCCGGCATGAACCGGGCGGACGCAGATGACAAGCAGTTTACGCTTAACGTTATGCACTGGCTGTCGCGCTTGCTGAATTGACGCTTCACGTCGGAGGCTGCGGCGCCGGAGCCGAACCTGACTAGGCCTGTCGGCGATCTGTGAGGCGATGCGTCAGGGAGTGTTGTGTTGCGTCGCTTCAGCGCTACATGTGCAGCTCCGTGCGGGCGCTGGCTAACCAGCCGCTGCAGCCGACGAGCGGCGCGGGGTGCAGGGTTGATTCGAATATTGGTGAACGCCGCTCGCGACTGAGCGGCAGGGCGTTATACGGCTACATCCTTTCTATGATCGCACAGATTCCGAACAGCCTTTGCTCGCGGTAGAGCCTGTGCCGAACTCTCCGGTTGGCAACCGCGGAAAACGTTATGTGAAATCGCTTCTGGTCGCACATGGAGTCCCGTTGAACGTAGATTGAGGGCCCCGACAGAGCGCCGACGGCACGATTGAAGAGGTAAAGAATGAAGCCACTGGGCGGTGTGTTAGGTGGCGGCCTGTACCTGCCACCGAGTCGAAAAGGTGGCAAAGCGCGAGCTTTAACAATTTGGAGTTTTTTAGGCATTTGCCTTGTAACCCACTAATTCGTTGGAAGAACGCATGAACTCTGCTGGAAAACGGCAGCCTTTTGTAACAATCAAGGTGAGGACGGACCCGCAATGATTACTACTGGAGGGTTGAATCTGCGGGCGGGAGTTGAGCCGACACCTCTTCCTCCACACTCATGACTCCATCTACCTTCTCAAGGTCAGACAGGTTGACCGAGGTATATAACCCGGAGATTACTCCTGTTATCGGTAGGACACGCCTGACCTGCATCCCTTCAGCGGTCAACTGGTCGGCCACTTGCTGAATGTTCTTGAGTTTGGCGTCAGCGACGGTGACGATAATCGGCTTAGACTTCCCCACCGCCTTGGATTTCTTTACCGCTTTAGAATTCTTCGCCACTTCAAACCCTCCTCACATCTCCCAGATAGAAGTGAATTATATCGCTCCTGTTTGCAGCTGAGCAACCTAGGTCGGGACATTTCCCCGAAACAGCATCGCGCAGTTATCTGACCAGTTATCGCGCGGTTATTGTGGAGCCTGAACCAAACCCGAGCCGGCATCTGCCGACGCGAGACTAAGCGCGCGTGCGGATTGAATAAGCCGGTTCCAGAGGGACATCCCCGAAAGTCCCTCGGCCTGCGCCCAGAGAGCGGCAATGCCGGCGACGTGCGGGGTAGCCATGCTAGTTCCGTTGAAGGAGGCGTGGCGGCCACGCGACGTGGGGACGCTGGAGAAGACCGCCACGCCGGGGCCGGCGATATTAACTTTCCCGCCCGACCCTGTGACTTGACTGCTCCGCGCTGAAAACGCGGCGATCCGCATCTGGTTGTCCACTGCTGCCACAGCCATCGAATGGTCAGCGTTTGCCGGAGGTTCAACGAAGCCCAGTGTCGGTTGTCGGGTTGAGTCGAAGCCGGGAAGACCTTGCCGGTTCGCGTTGTTGCCAGCGGCGCAAACCACCAGTGTGCCTGCTTCCAGCGCACGCCGGATTGGCTCGCTGTACTGTTGGATTTGCTGGTTCATCGGTACGCCCAACGACAATGACACGATACGGCACCCGTTCGTGATGGCCCATTCGATTCCGGCGACGACATCACCCGTCGCCGCTCCCGGTCTGGTGTCGTTGTTGAAGACCTTCCCGACGAAGATTTGGGCGGCGGTAGCGACCCCGTAACGACGCACCCCCGACGCCGGACTTAATGGCCCGCAGGCTGTCCCGACGCAGTGTGTCCCGTGTCCATGAATATCTTGGACGGGGAACCCGCTGAAAGTCTCGCTAGTGATGTTGCGCCCGATGAAGTCAGGATGGTGTAAGTCAAATCCCGTGTCGAGGACGGCCACCTTGATGCCCTGCCCGTTGTGCCGCGAGGTGCTTGCGCCGGTGGCCTGAAGTCCCCATGTGAATTGCGCGGTGTCTTGGAGTATGGCTTCGATATGGCCTACTTGCTCCGCGGCCTCTCCGCCGCCTGAGAGTCGGTCGTAGAGGTGGTTCACAGCGTCTCTGTAGCCCCGCAAGTAACGGAGGTCGAATTCGCCGTGCAGGGGGTCGGACAGACGGGCGATGTACTCCGGCTCTATCGAAAGGATAGGGCTGTCAGCATCGGCGGTTGAGGCCGACAGAGACATCATCGCATCCTCGCCGGACATAACCACGATGCCGAGCTTTTCGAAGTGGAAAGCCTCACTCGCGTGCAAGCCCAGGGCTTGGCCGGCAGCGTAATCGGACGAGGAAGTCACCTCGCGGAGCCCGGCCACTTTATTGAGCGTCGAGCGGATGGCCGCCGCGCCGCTCGTGGCTCCTTCTTTGAAAATGACAATGAAGCGGCCTGTGGTTTCAACGCCTGAATCGTCCTCGAAGCTCTCTGTTGCCGGGAAGTCAGGTATATTGAGACCAGCCTCAGGGGCTTCACCCGTCCCCGCTGAAGCCTTCTTTCTCGTTGTAGTCGTTCTCTTCTTGGTCTCCATAGTCACTCTCCTCTTAGAGAATAGTTGAGCGAATAGCGGATGACGCGGGGCGAAGTCGAAATGCGCGACGCCGGAGGCGCGACACCCGCAATTGAATTTGTATGGAAGATCTTCGGTAGTGTTGCAAAAAGTATTATAAGCACCCGTGCAGAATTAAGTTGCAAAATGTAGCTCTTTGAACGCCACCTTATATTCCGCGCCGACTTGATCGAAGATGTGATAAATCTTCTTCCTGAATCTGCTGAACGTCCCATAGTCCGCCGGCTTGAGCCATTCATACTTCGCCTTGCGCCAATAGGTCTCCGCCTTGTTCAGGTGCGGCGAGTAGCGCGGCGAAGAACACATACAAATCTTTCTTCATCCACTGTTCGAGTTGTGCGATGAACAACGCCGAGCGATGCGTCGGAGCATTGTCCAACACCAACACGGTCGGCTTGTCCACATACCGGCAAAAGTCAACTTTCTTTTTAATGAAGCGGTGGTCTTGTTCGATAACGTTATTGAGATACTTCACACGACGCAGGCAGCAATCTTTCGGCAGCACTTGCTCCTCCTGTGACGCACCGAAAGCATCGGGGTAGGCGGCGTTCTTATCAACGCTAATCGAGAACGGCAAGCGACGATGGTCAGCTCTCATCATCTTCTTAAAGAAACGTTCTGCTGAAGAAATATCACACTTTGCAGATATGTATGTCTCATCAACACGGTCGGACGTGCCACTCATCTTTAGGTAAGGACGGATTCGCTTATTGATCTCGGGTGCGAAAGCTTGCACCCATCTGAAGAGTGTTGAGTGATGAACTGACAAGCCGCGCTCCCTCATCATCTCCGCAAGATCGCGATAAGATAGCTGATAGCGACAGTACCAACGTACACAGAGCAAGATGATCTCCGGTTCAAAGTGTCGCCACTTGAATGGGTTGGTGTTGCGCTTCATCTCTCAGACCTCACATTATAAGTGAACGCTCAAGGCGCAATTGTAGCTCATAGCTATTCCTGCAACATTTCCCGGACGGGCGGGTTCCCGGA
This sequence comes from Gemmatimonadota bacterium, assembly GCA_030775065.1. Classification (GTDB taxonomy): domain Bacteria; phylum Gemmatimonadota; class Gemmatimonadetes; order Gemmatimonadales; family Gemmatimonadaceae; genus UBA4720. The sequence goes on from JALYJX010000107.1 coordinate 9,830, forward strand.
GCCGAGCAGGTCAACCACCGGCAGCGGCCCGAACACCGGTACGAAGGTCAACCCGCCCAACTTCAGCGACCATGGCTACGACTTCACGGGCGCGCAGGGACACCGTCTGCAGGCGGTGCACGTGCTCCGAAACCAACCGAAACAACGGCGACGCCTACGGACGCCGGCGCTCGTGCCCCATGCGCGCTCCCAGACCGTGGAGCGCCGAGCATACGGGCGCCGGCTCACGGGCTGTCACCATCGTATTGCGCCGCAGGCTATTC
>JALYJX010000108.1 GCA_030775065.1 Gemmatimonadota bacterium
GGGGTGAATTGCGCATGATTCCTGACTTCACTAACGACTCAACATCGCTGACCATGCCGAGAGTCGTGCACCTGCATTATACGTCAGCTGACGGAACCGGCCGGACTCCGTATCCAGCACCCAGATCTGCTTCGACCCACCGCGAGTCGATGACAGTACGAGATGACGGCCGTCGGGCGCCCACGAAGGGCCTTCGTTTTCACCTTCGCTCGTGAGACGCCGCGGCTCCTTGTCGCGGATGTTGATCACCCACACCTGAAAGTCGCCATTTTGCTGCTCAAACGCGACGGTCCTGCCGTCCGGGGACCAGTCCGGGGCCGTGCGGTACGTTCGCACTCCCGGTATGAACGGAGTGAGCAGCTGCAGGTTTGTCCCGTCGGCGTCCATCGTGTAGACCTCGGGGAAGCGCGAGCGTGCGGAGATGAAAGCAATCTGACGGCCGTCCGGGCTGAAGGTCGGCGACTGGTTGTCGCTGCCGCGCCCGAAGGTCAGCCGCTGCGGGGACATTGATCCGTTCGCCGCGTCTGCGCTGACCATCAGCAGGTCGGTGCCAGACTCGTTGCCGCTGGAGTAGACGATGGATCTGCCGTCCTGCGAGTAAACCGGCGTGATGTTGAGCCCCGTGGGGCTCATCGAGCGAATATTTCCCGTCTCGAGGTCGAGCTGCTCGATCTGAGTTCCCGCGTTGCTCATTCGCGAATACACGATTCTCCGGCCATGTGGATGCCATGCCGGCGACATTGCGGTCCCGCGTCCGGTTACCGCCTTGTCGTTCGCCCCATCGCCGTCGACTACCCGGATCATGCCGTTATGGACATAGGCAATTCGAGTTGCCGCAATTCCACGCTTGCCCGTGATCCAGCTCTCGACTTCGTCGCTGACGCGGTGAATGCTCATGCGTTCGTTGTCCGCCGCGGCCACGCGCGCCTGGGCATCGGCGCGAATGAGCCGCTCGGCGGCGGTCGAGATCGCCAGGGCCACGGAGTCGCGGCGCTCATCTTCAAAGCGAGCCTGGCCTCGGCGGATGTAAGCCGTCGCCGCAGAATCTCGACGCAGAGAATCGCGCACGACGAAGCGTCGCGGACGCGGATCCTTTCTCACGGGCGGGCGGCGCATGATCGCGGCGCGTGTCCGCAACGCTCTAGTCACTGAATCTCGCAGCGCCTTCTCACGTTGCGTAGTCTCAACTGTGATGGAATCGCGAATAGCGTCATCGCGCACCGGGGGAATGCCAGCCACGGGAAAATCGCGCGCTTCGATACGCCGCTTGCCGGCGACGTCGTAGAGCGCTACTCGCAGTCCCCCGCTGGCCGTTCGTCGCGGATGGATAATCGCGGCCGCACCCAGCGTCCTGAACAGCTCGTAGTTCGGCTCCTGGCCGGCTGCGGGCGTTATCCCCGCCAGAGTCATCGCGTCGAGTGGAATCGGCGAGACGCGGTCGCTGTAGTCGAGATCGCGCTGGATGATTGCCCTGACTGAATCACCTGGAGTACTGTCGACCGGCAGGACGATGACGCGTGGAATTGTGCCGCGTGGATAGCTCAGCCCGAGGCGAACGCCGGGCGCCGTGGCAGTCGTATCCTGGGCGCGAGCCTTGTCGGCACTGGCGAGCGCGGCGAGACACGCGCATATCGCCGGGAAGTAGAAGCGTGGATTCATCTCAACACACGGGGGTCAAAGCTGAAAACAACCGGGAGCACGTCGTCGGGAAACCCGTCGGGGAGTCGTCCAAAGTTAGGCCCCGCTGATTCGATGGCGCCCTGCGCCTCGAGATCGAATGCGTAGGCGCCCGAGCGCCTTACGAAGCGCACGATCTTCACCGAGCCATCACGATATATCAGAAACATCACTTCTGCGCGTAGCGCGGAGTTCGTATCACTCGGCTTGAAGTTTAGCGCGATTTGCCGGACGATATTGTTTAGGTACCCTGGGAAGGGGAAATCGATTCCTTCGGTCTGAACCGTCGCGACGTCGGTGCCCTTCCCGCCAATCGGCCCGCCGCCCGCTTTCGGAGCGGCCGTCTTCGGCACTGGCTGCGCCGCGGGTGGCACCGGAGTCGATCGCGCAGCCGTTTTTTTCGCGACCCGCTTGGTCAGCGGCACCGCGCGCTCCGTTGGTTTCGGAGGCGCAACCGGCGCAGCTGCCGGTGGCGTGACTGGTGCGGGCTCGGGCGTGACTTCGCCGATAGCACGCTCACCGGGGGGAGCGGCGACGATGTCCACCTTGTAGATCGGCGGCAATGCCTCCATCGAGTGCTCGCGCGACGCGATGAACGCGAGCGCCACCGCCGAGAGGTGAAGCACGGCGGACATTCCGAGCGGGCCGCCGAACTGAACAGGTTGTCTCCGCGCCCGCACTATCTCTCCACCTCAGGCTCGGCTACGAGGCCGACGTCGGCAATGCCGCTGGCACGCATCACTGCAAGCACCTGCACAACCGAGCCATACGGCACTCCAGCATCCGCTCGCAGATATATCCCTTCCCGTCCGCGCTCCGAGGCGAGCGCTTTGAAGCTCGCGCGGAATTCCGCAAAGCTCAGGTTCGCATCTTCGATGTGAATCCGTCCGCCCTTGTCCACTGTCACCACCAGGCCACTCTTCGGCTCGAGCGGACGCGCCTGGGCTTTCGGCAGCGTCACGTCGACGCCACCCTGCATGATCGGAGCGGTGATCATGAAGATCACCATCAGGAGCATCATCACGTCAATTAGACTCACGACGTTGATCTCAGCGTTCAGTTGCATTCGCTCCCGCCGCCTTCCCATCTAGATCCGGCCCTCGCGAACCATCAGGGCAATGAGTTCCGATCCGAAACCATCGAGCTCGCCATCGAACCGGTTCAACCGATGCGCGAAGATGTTGTACCCGAAGACCGCCGGAATGGCGACAGAAAGCGCGGCTGCAGTTGCTATGAGCGCTTCGGCAATGCCCGGAGCCACGGCACCGATGTTACCTGATCCCTCCGTGGCAATCCCCACGAACGCGTCGATGATGCCAAGGACGGTTCCGAGCAAGCCGATGAGGGGACTGGCGGAGCCGATCGTCGCCAGCGAAGGGACGAACCTTCCCATCTGATCGCGGACTGCACCGCTCTCGGAATCGAGTACGAGACGGAGTGCCTCGACCTGCGATGCGCTCAGCCGCGCTCCCCGCTCCGGCGTTGCGCCGAGCGCGGGGGTGGTCTCGTGAAGAAAGCGCAGCGCCCGGAGCATCACGCTGCGCTGCGGGCTGGGCGGCGATCGTCGAGCGAGGTCCGCGGCAACATCGAGCGACGGCGCCTCCTCGAACGAATCCATAAACCTCCGGCCTGCGGAAGCCGCGCGGCGGAATTCGACCGTCTTCGCAATCATGATGGTCCAGCTGATGAGCGACAGAACGACGAGGATTGCGAGCACCACCTTTGTCGAGCCGGTCGAGCTGGTGATGAGCTCCATGGGCGAGGAGGGAACGGCCGCCCCAACCTGCAGCATCATCCCGATGCTCACGATTTCTGCAATCCGCTCGTCGCCTCCGCCCAGGCGAATGTCTCCGCCAGTCCGGAAGCCAGCGAGACGCGTGGCTCCCAGCCGAGAACGCCTCGCGCCTTGTCGACGTTGAGAAACGATTCCTGCTGCTCGCCTGGTCTGCGCGGCGCGAACTTTATCTCCACATTGCTGCCTGCTGCCTCCTGGAGGATGCGCGCCAGCTCGACCACGGACGTCCCCACACCAGTGCCGATATTGAAGCTGCGCTGGTCGAGCGTGCCGGCCGCCGGAAGCGCGAACGTGGCGCCGAGCCAGACAGCATTGGCAACATCGCCGACGTAGACGTAATCACGCGTCTGCTCGCCGTCGCCGAAAACGGTGAGCGGCTTACCCTCGAGAATGCGGTTGCAGAAAATCGCCACCACGCCCGCTTCGCCGTGCGGGTCCTGCCTTGGTCCGTAGACGTTTCCGAAGCGTACCGACACGTGCTCGAGGCCGTGAATTCTGCCGTAGTAGGCGAGATAGTATTCAGACGAGAGCTTCGAGATTGCATACGGCGAATCCGGCTCTTTCGCGTAGGTCTCGAAGTTGGGCGGCCTGTTGAAGTCCCCATAGATCGCGCCGCCCGTGGAGGTGAACACGACTCGCGTCTTGTTGCCGCTCTGCCTGACCGCTTCGAGAAGATTGACGATGCCAATGATGTTGGTCGTCGCGTCGAACACCGGATCGGCAACGCTTCGGCGGACGTCCATCTGCGCCGCGAGGTGAACGAGAACGTCGAAGCGCCCCTCGCGCGCAACTCGCGCGGCCTCGGGGGACGTTACGCTGATCCGGTGGAGAGCCGCACTCTCCGGAACGTTTGCGGCTTTTCCGCTCGAAAGGTCGTCGATGATTTCGACTTCGTAGCCGTTGCCGAGGAAGAGGTCGGCGACATGCGATCCAATGAACCCTGCCCCGCCGGTGATGAGTGCGCGCGCCGTCATTCGCGGGGTTGAGGGTCCCGGGCGCGAAGCTGCGGAGAGATAGGGGCGATCGATGTCATTGTCGCCCCTAATCTAATCCTTACCTACCTCTGAGGCACCGATATTTTTGCCGCGGCGGCCTCGCGCTAGCGCATTCTCGCTGTGAGTCGCGCCGGCATTCCCGCTCGCACTGTCGGCTGATCGTGATCTACGACGAGAGCTGTGATCGCGTATGGTGTCACACGGACGACCTGCGCGACAGCGGCGGGCACCGCGGGCGCTGGATGACTCGGGTCCACTGTGGCATCCATCAGTGTGAATTGATCACCGACCGCTACATCGTTGCCCGCTTCCCTGCTGAGCACCACATAACTCTGAAGGGTTGGAAGCACGGGGTCGTTGTGAACCCACAGCACGTGCGCGGAGCGACCGTTTGAGACCGGAACGCGCGCGGCAGTCGCCGCTGGAACGGAGCTTTCGACCGCGACGAGCATCTGATCCAGGCGAATGTCGCCGAATTGCCTCACGACTCGGGCGAGCGCCGGCTGGCCCGCTTCGATGCTCTCGACACGAACGATTCCCGTCGGAATCATCAGCTGCGATACCTCACCGATCGAGGCACCCGGGACGACGATCAGATATCTGTCACCGACACGGGCCACGCTGCCTGACGGCACCTCGACGAAAACGGGATCCTGGAGCTGGAAACGCTGATCGCTCGCTCTCGCCGCGATGCCCGGCCGGTCGTAAGCCGCAGCCAGACGTCCGGCATCTCGTGGACCGCCTTCTCTGTCGACGAAAGGCGCAGCTTCGACTTCTCCGACGCGAACGGCGCCAGGACGCTCACGTCCAATTACTTCGCCAGTCCCGGGGATTCGATTGCTCAAAAGCGCAGGGAGTGTCGAGAATACGGTGCGCTCGAGATCTGCCGGCTTTGGCGCCGGCTTCGTCATGACGCGGGCGAGCACTTCCGGTCTGACCTCACTGCCGGGAATCCGGATTACCTCGTCAGGATAGATCCAATGCGGATTCTCGACGACATCGGTGTTTCGCTGGAAGACTTCCGGCCAGCGGAACGGGTCCTTGAGGTACGCTTTGGCGATGTCCCAGAGAGTGTCGCCTCTCTTTACGACGTGCGTAACCTCGCCCTCGACTGGGGCGGACGCGGGAGCGACCGTCGGCGCGGGCTTCTTCGGCGGCGTCGCAGGAGGTACCGGCGTCTGCGCGGACAGCATTCCGGCCGCAACGAGCGTCATCCCGACAACGAGCGACGTGAGAATGCTCGTCGAGAGCCGCTCGTCGTTGAGCGCGACTGCACAGACGGTGATCGGCTGCATGAATTATCTCCGCGAAGGATCTGCCGCCGGCGCAACCAGTCGCTCGGCGAAGGGGCTAACGTGCCGATTAGTAGACTATCCGGCTCTGCCCGGCGTCACGGACACCGTCGAGAGAACCCGCCACAGAGGCACGGAGGACATAGAGAACCGCATTCTTGGGGAACAGCTCCGCGATTCCGTCTTCGATCGCCAGGGTGAGTTTACCCTAATGAAAAGGTCGAGCAATCGACATCCGCTACGGCGGACAATGTTCTCTGTGTTCTCTGTGTCTCTGTGGCGGCATTCCTTCAGAAAGGCAGATCGTCGTCCTGATCTTCCAGCGCCGCCGGGAAATCATCGAAGTTGGTATCGCTCGCTGCCGCGCCTGCCCGACTGCCGCTCCTGGCGGGTGTCCGCGCGCGAGAGTCCGAATCAGAGTCGTAATCGGCGCCGCGCCCACCGCCTGCACCGCCGCCGAGCATGAGAAGATCGCGAACGTTGATCTCCGTCGTGTAGCGGGTCTGGTTCTCCTTGTCCTGCCACTGGCGGTACTCGATGCGCCCCTCGACGTACAGACGGTCGCCCTTCTTGCAGTATTTCTCGACCACGTCCGCGAGACCCGTGCCCTTCGAGTTCCACACGACGCAGCGGTGCCACTCGGTTTTTTCCTGTTTCTCTCCGCTGGCGCTGTTCCACTGCCGGCTCGTCGCGAGCGAAAACGTCGCGACCTTCGCGCCGCCCGTCGTTGTGCGAATTTCCGGATCGCTTCCGAGATTTCCGATCAGACTGGCCTTGTTAAGACTCCGACTCACGTTGCCTCCCGGCGAGGGTTTCTATGCTCGCCCAATATGGTAAACACGCCGTCGAGACGGCGCACATCCTTAAGTCCTCCGCAATCATCCTTCAACCGCGCGCCGGAGAACGAGCGCGTCTTCGACAGGGTTCCGATAATACTTCGCGCGTCGCGTGAGAGTGGCGAATCCTCGCGACAGGTAGAGCGCCAGCGCCGCGCCGTTTGATTCGCGCACCTCGAGAAAAACCTCTCGCGCCCCTCGCTCGCCCACTATTCCAAGTCCAGCGTCGAGGAGCCTGCCTCCGAGTCCACGCCCCCGCGACTCAGGCGCCACCGCAAGGTTCAATACCTCGGCCTCGCCTGCCACGACTGCGGCGATCACGTACCCGCAAACCGATTGTCCGGGACCTTCAGTCGCGACGAGAAAGATAGCGTGGCGCAAACTGAGCAGGTCCCGAAACGTAGCCTCCGACCATGGGTCGCCGAACGAGATGCGCTCGATCTCGACAATCGCGAGCACGTCCGCCTGCGTCGCCGATCGGAAACTCGCATCAACCGTTGTCGCGGGCGTCACGCGCTAACCCCCAATGCCTTTCCGTGCGCCAGCTCCCAGCGAACCTGCGCCTCCGCCAGACGTCCGTAATCCGGCTCCCATGCCTCTATCGGGACGGGGCCGGCCGACACGATGCGGTCGAGCAGAGCCGGCACACCTCGAGCGTGCGGACGGGAGTCAACCTCCTGCCCGGGCCCGAGCAGAACTGCTCCGTCAGCGGCTGCCGCGCGCGCGAGCCCGGTCGCCGCGACGATGGCGACGTCTCCCCGCTCGGTAATCGAATTCGGATCCTCATATTCGACGAGCATTGCGAACCACTCGTCGCGCATCGCGGGAAGCACCGACAAATAGAATCCCTTCTCCAGAGGGCCCGGGGCGGACGAAACCGATAGCAGCAGCGACGAGACCGCATACATCGGACAGCCTGTGCCTACCGCAATTCCTTTCGCGATCGAGGCGGCGATGCGCAGGCTCGTGAAGCTGCCTGGGCCGGAACCGCATACGACGCGGCTGATTTCGTCGACACGAACCCGCGCTTCGTCGAGACACTCCGCGACTGATGGCAGCACTCTCTCTTCGCGGCCCTCGCGAGACGGCATGGCTGAGTCTGACAGCGTCGCTTCCGCGATAACGGTGCGTCCGCGCAGAAGTGCCGCACTGCCGGCGTAGGTCGCACCCTCGAGAGCCAGAGTGTAATCGGGCATCAGCCGGCGAGGAGCAGCCGCCGTGCCGGATCGGCGGCGGTATAGTCGATATCGATCGGCAGATGATCTACGGGAATCCGCGCCCCCGCGCGCTCCGGCCACTCGACGAGAATCATCGCGTGCTCGGACACGAGGTCGTCCCAGCCGATATTCGTGAGCTGCGACGGATTGTCGAGTCGGTACAGGTCGACGTGATACACTGGCGAGCGAGGCGCGGAGTAGCGATGCACCAGAGCATATGTTGGACTCGTGACCGGCTCATCGACCCCATATCCTTCGCAGATCGCCTGCGCCAGGGTGGTCTTGCCTGCGCCCAGGTCGCCGGTAAGAGTGATCATCAGAGGAGGAGTACTCGAGCGTCCAAGCTCCCTGCCCCATTCACGGAGCTCTTTCTCATCGAGCACCAGTCCGCTCCGTTCCGCGAGCGGCGGTACGACGTGGCGATGCGCCCGCACTACCGTCGCACCTGAATGCCGGCGAATGCACCGCGAGACCGGGCGCGCGTGCCGTCCGCCTTCGCCTTGATCTCGAAGAGCTGATCGCGAAGCCGCGCCGCCGTCTCGAAATCCAGCGCCGCCGCCGCCTGCTTCATCTCCTGCTCGAGCTGCGCGATTAGCTCCGCCGGATTCAACGCGCCGTACGCGGTCGCAGATTCAGCGACGCGACGCGCCTGTTCACCTTCCCTCGCCTCTCTCGCTTCGCGCGCATCCGCCACACGCGTGATGAAACGGACCTGCTCCGTGCTCTTTGTTACGCTCATCGGGATGACGCCATGCTCGATGTTATACGCCCGCTGCATCTCGCGACGGCGCCCCGTCTCGCTGATCGCCCGCTCCATCGACCCCGTCATTCTGTCGGCGTAAAAGATTGCGCGGCCGTTGATATGCCGCGCCGCGCGTCCGACGGTCTGGATCAGAGACCTGTCGCTGCGCAGGAAGCCCTCCTGATCCGCGTCGAGAATCGCGACGAGTGACACCTCGGGCATGTCAAGCCCCTCGCGCAGCAGGTTGATGCCAACGAGAACGTCGAACTCACCCAGTCGCAGGCCGCGGACGATCTCCATCCTCTCGATGGCGTCGATGTCTGAGTGCATGTAGCGCACGCGAACGCCCATCTGCTGCAGATAATCGGTGAGATCCTCCGCCATCCGCTTGGTGAGTGTGGTGACGAGCACCCGCTCTCCCTTCCGTTCCCGAAGACGGATCTCGTTGAGCAGGTCATCAACCTGGCCGCGAACGGGACGCACGTCGATCTCGGGGTCGACGAGGCCTGTCGGGCGAATGATCTGCTCGACAACCGCGCCCTCGGACAGCCTGAGCTCGATATCGCCGGGCGTGGCCGATACGTTCAGTGCGCGAGGGGTGAGCGAAAGGAACTCATCGAACATCAGCGGACGATTGTCGAGCGCGCTGGGGAGGCGGAAGCCGTACTCGACAAGTGTGAGCTTCCGGGCGCGGTCGCCGTTGAACATGCCGCCAACCTGCGGGAGCGTGACGTGTGACTCGTCGACGACGAGCAGAAAATCTTCAGGGAAATAATCGAAGAGGCACGCCGGCCGCTCGCCGGCGGCGCGCCCCGAGAGATGCCGCGAGTAGTTCTCGATTCCGGCGCACGTTCCGATCTCGAGCATCATCTCGATATCGAAGTTTGTGCGTGACTCCAGGCGCTGGGCCTCGAGGAGCTTACCTGTCGTGCGGAGCTCGTTGAGCCGCTCGACCAGCTCGGCGCGGATGAGCTCGACTGCTCTCTGAATAGTTGGCCTTGTTGTTACAAAGTGCTTTGCAGGATAAATCGCTGCCTTCTCGAGATTGGCGATGACCTCGCCCGTGAGGGGCTCGATCTTGGAGATTCGCTCGATCTCGTCGCCCCACATCTCGACGCGAACGCCCTGCTCCTCGTACGCCGGGAGAATCTCGACCGTATCGCCGCGCACGCGGAACGTTGCACGCTCGAAGGCAACGTCGTTGCGCGAGTACTGTATCTTCACGAGCGAGCGGAGAATCTCGTCGCGCGGAATTCGCTGGCCTTTGGCGAGCGTGACCATCTGCTCGCGATAGCTCACCGGGTCGCCCAGTCCATAGATCGCCGAGACCGTTGCGACGATGATTACGTCCTCACGCTCCATGAGGCTCGACGTCGCGCGAAGCCGGAGACGATCGATGTCCTCGTTGACCGACGCGTCCTTCTCGATGTAAGTGTCGGTGGTCGGGACGTACGCTTCCGGCTGGTAGTAGTCGTAGTACGAGATGAAGTACTCGACGGCGTTGTGCGGGAAGAAGCTCTTGAGCTCGCCATAGAGC